>NZ_JBHHMJ010000736.1:0-7227 GCF_042136455.1 Stenotrophomonas sp. 3diitr2024 | reverse complement strand
GGGGTCAGGTCCGGGGTCAGATCCCTTTCGCGCTGCGAAAGGGATCTGACCCCATCTTCCTCAAGCCACGCCGAGAGCGCAGCCATCAACCTGCGGGTCTTCGGCCAGGGCGCGTCCAGCGCGCCGTTGGACATGCCGTGGACGCCCGGGCCAAGCGTCTGCCGTTCGGCGGGATGGTTGCCCAGGTACTCCAGGCTGTCGCCATCGGCCAGCAACAGATTGAATGGGGCGTAGGCACCCGCCACGGTTGCCAGCCGCTCGATATGCACGGCGGCCGGGTCGCGGCCGCGCAGGAAGTCGGCAACCAGCGCGCCCCGCGACGGTCCGGTCTGGGCCGCCAGCGGGTCGCGGACGTTGGTGACCACCGCCATCCGGCCCGAGGCGCCGACCCCGGCCCAGCCACCGCCGGAGCGCAGGTCGCGTCCCCCGATGACGGAGGTCTCATCCTGCCAGGGGGCCAGCGCCGCGGTGGGGCGGGCGTGGAACTCATCACGGTTGCCGGTCATTACCAGCCGCCAGCGCGGGTGGTGCATCCAGCCAAGAGCGAGCAGGCACATGGCCTCATTGTGCACCGTTTGCGCATTACGGCGCCGTTTCCGGCCAGGCCGGGATGAATGCGCGGTCGATGTTTCACGCCCCGTCCACGCCCCTGAACTTCCGTTCAATCTCAAAAATTGAGACGGATCAGCAACTTGTGGATAAGCCTTGAACAATTCTCTAAAGGTTGTTGCAAGCCATTGATGCGGCTGGCGATTTCCCTGCTGAAAAGTTGTTGACAACCCTCGGCCCGCTGCTAAGGTGGGCATCAGAGGGAAATCCGGGTGTTTTGTGGGTTTTCGTGGTTCAATGTTTCACCGGGCGAAGGACAAGGTGCAGGCGTCGTGTTCCAGGGCGAGACGGCCATCACAGTTGACGACAAGGGGCGCATGGCGGTTCCCACCGCTTACCGCGACCTCGTCGCGCGCGCCAGTAACAACCGTCTCGTGCTGACCTACAACCCGTTCGAAGCCGGCTGCCTGTGGCTGTACGCAGAGTCGGAATGGGAACGGGTCCGCGACGATGTGATGTCCAAGCCCAACACCCAGCGCGTCGTGCGCCTGTTGCAGCAGAAGCTGGTCGGCTCGGCCGCCCATCTGGAACTGGACGGCAACGGTCGCATCAGCATCCCCGCCAGCCACCGCGGTGCGGTGGGCATTGAGAAGAAGGCGGTATTGCTCGGCATGGGCGACAAGTTCGAATTGTGGAGCGAGCAGGCGCATCGGGCCCTGATCCAGCAGACGTTGTCTGACGAGGATCTGGGTGATGGGTTGCTCGACCTGAAGTTGTGAGCCGGGGTGCCCGGATGCGCCCAGAAGCGCAGACCGGTCACCTTCCGGTGTCGCAGTCGCCGGCGGTGCACCTGCCGGTCCTGTACACCCAGGTCCTTGAAGGCCTGAGGGTGATCGAAAACGGACGTTATCTGGATGGCACGTTCGGTCGTGGCGGTCATGCACGTGGCGTGCTTACCCAGCTCGGTCCCGAGGGGCGCCTGCTGGTCATGGACAAGGATCCGGAAGCCATCGCCGTTGCCGAGCGCGATTTCGCGCCGGATCCGCGCGTGTCCATCTTCCGTGGCAGCTTCGCCCAGCTGCTGCAGTGGGATGCCACGGCCGAAGGCCTGGACGGCGTGCTGTTCGACCTGGGCGTGTCGTCGCCGCAGCTGGATGTGGCCGAACGAGGCTTCAGCTTCGGCAAGGACGGCCCGCTGGACATGCGCATGGACCCGGACAGCGGTGAAAGCGCCGCGCAGTGGATCAACCGCGTCGAAGAGCGCGAGATCGCCGACGTGCTGTGGACCTATGGCGAAGAGCGGCAGAGCCGGCGCATCGCCCGCGCCATCGTGGCCCGCCGCGAGAAGCAGCCGTTCTCCCGCACCGCCGAACTGGCCGAGCTTATCGCCTCGGTGATGCCGCGTGGCAAGGACAAGATCCACCCGGCCACGCGCAGCTTCCAGGCCATCCGCATCCACATCAACCGCGAGCTGGCAGACCTGGAAGCGGGGCTCGATGCGGCGGTGGAACGGCTCAAGCCCGGTGGCCGTCTGGCGGTGATCAGCTTCCACTCGCTGGAAGACCGCATCGTCAAGCAGTACATGAACCGCCTGGCCAAGGCGCCACCGGCCAACCGCCGCCTGCCCGAGGCCGTTGCGTTCGTGCCGACGCTGGACCTGATCGGTGGGGCCATCAAGGCCACCGACGAAGAGCTGGCCGCCAACCCGCGCGCCCGCAGCGCGGTGCTGCGCGTGGCCCAGAAGCGGGAGGCCGACGCATGAGCCGGTTGCTGCTGATCATCCTGTTGGCCTGCACCGTGGCCTCGGCGATCGGCGTCGTGTTCGTGCGTCACCGTCATCGGCAGACGTTCATCGAGCTGTCGCGCGCCGAGCGCAAGCGCGATGACATCAACCTGGAATTCGGCCGCCTGCAGCTGGAGCAGGCCACGTTGGCCGAAGCCAACCGTGTCGATCGCATCGCCCGCGAAAAGCTCGGCATGAAGTTCCCCGAGGCCGCCGACATCGTGGTGGTGCGCCCATGAGCAAGGCCGGTCGCAATCGTCCACGCAATGCCTTCAACCTGCGCCAGCGCCTGCGCTGGGTCGCGCTGGCGCTCGGCCTGTGCTCGGTGTCGCTGGTCGGCCGCGCGGCCTACGTGCAGATCATCAACAGCGACTTCTACCAGCGCCAGGGCGAGGCCCGCTATCTGCGCGAGCTGCCGATCAAGACTTCGCGCGGCATGATCACCGACCGCAACGGCGAGCCGCTGGCGGTGTCCACGCCGGTTGCCTCGATCTGGGTCAACCCGCAGGACCTGCTGCGTTCGCCCGAACGCATCCCCGAGCTGGCCCAGGCGGTCGGCATGTCGGTGGATGAGCTGAGCAGCCGCCTGTCGCAGAAGTCGGACAAGGAATTCATGTACCTGCGTCGCCGGATCAATCCGGACGAGGCAGAGAAGGTGGTCGCGCTGAAGATTCCGGGCGTGGCCGCGCAGCGCGAGTTCCGCCGCTTCTACCCGCAGGGTGAGGCGATGGCGCACGTGCTGGGCTTCACCAACATCGATGATCGCGGCCAGGAAGGCCTGGAACTGGCCTTCGACGAATGGCTGCGCGGCAAGCCCGGTGCGAAGCGGGTGATCCGCAACCGCAAGGGGGAAACCGTCGAAAGCGATCTGCTGCGTGCCGCTGAGCCGGGCAAGGACCTGACCCTCAGCATCGACCGCCGCATCCAGTACCTGGCTTTCAAGGAGCTGCGCAACGCGCTGGTGGCCAACAAGGCGGCCGGTGGTTCGATGGTGATCATGGACGTGACCACCGGCGAGATCCTGGCCATGGTCAACCTGCCGACCTACAACCCGAATTCGTTGACCGGCGCGATCCCTGATACGCGCCGCAACCGTGCGGTGACCGACCTGGTCGAGCCGGGTTCGACGATGAAGCCGCTGACCATCGCCACCGCGCTGCAGGCCGGTGCGGTGACCAAGGACACCATCATCGACACCAACCCGGGCTACATGACGCTGGGTCGCTTCACCATCCGCGACGTGCCACGCAACAACGGCGTGCTGAACGTGACCGGCGTGATCACCCGCAGTTCGAACGTGGGTGCAGCCAAGGTTGCGGCGAAGATGCCGGACCAGACCTTCTATGACGGCGTGCGCCGCTTCGGCTATGGCTCGGCGCCGCACAGCGGCTTCCCGGGTGAATCGGCTGGTGTGGTGATGCGTCCGGCGCGCTGGTCGGGGACCACCAAGACCACCATGTCCTACGGCTACGGCCTGTCGGTCACGCCACTGCAGATTGCCACCGCCTACTCGGCGCTGGCCAACGGCGGGCGCCTGATCGCGCCGACCTTCGTCAAGGGCCAGCGCAACGAAGGCCAGCAGATCATCGACGAGAACGTCGCCAGGCAGGTGGTGGCGATGATGGAAACGGTGGTCACCCAGGGCGGCGCCAAGCAGGCGGCGGTGCTGGGCTACCGCGTGGCCGGCAAGACCGGCACTGCACGCAAGGCTGGCCCGGGCGGTTACGAGCGCGGGCATTACAACGCGCTGTTCGCCGGCGTGGTGCCGGCCACCAACCCGCGCTTCGCCACCGTCATCGTCATCAACGATCCGCAGGCCGGCAAGTTCTACGGCGGCCTGGTGTCGGCGCCGGTCTATCACAACGTGATGGAAGGCACCCTGCGCCTGATGGACGTGCCGCTGGATGACCTGCAGTCGTGGCTGGCCGCACAGCAGTCGGGCAAGGTCGGCCATTCGGCCTCGATCCTGCCCGCACCGCCGGCCGAGACCGCGCTGCCGGTCGATGCCGCCGCTGAATTCGATGCTGCGCTGCCGAGCGCGCAAGCCCAGACGCCGCCCGTTACGGGAGGCACGCAATGAGTCCTTCGATGTTGCTTTCGCAGTTGCTTCCGGACGTGGCCCTGGCGGGCCATGATCCCGTTCTGACCGGCCTGGTACTGGACAGCCGCGCCGTGCGCCCCGGCAATGCCTTCGTCGCGATCGCCGGCTTCGGCGCGCATGGGCTGGGCTTTGTCGAGCAGGCCCGTGCGGCCGGTGCCAGCGTCATCCTGTTCGAGCCACCGGCACCGGCCGAGCTGCCGGCGCCGGCCGATGCGATCGCCGTGCCGGGCCTGCGGGCGCGCATGGGGGCGATGGCCGACCAGTTCCATGGCGCGCCGTCGCGGGCGATGGCGATGGTCGGCGTGACCGGTACCAACGGCAAAACCTCCACCGTGCAGCTGCTGGCCCAGGCCTGGCACCTGCTCGGAACGCCCAGTGGCAGTATCGGCACGTTGGGCGCCGGACTTTATGGTGCGGTCGAGCCGACTGGTTTCACCACGCCGCTGGTGCTGCAGATGCATGCGCTGCTGGCACAGCTGCGCGACGCCGGTGCGCGCGCGGTGGCGATGGAAGTCAGCTCGCACGCGCTGGACCAGGGCCGCGTGGATGCCGTGCACTACGACGTGGCGGTGTTCACCAACCTCACCCGCGATCATCTGGACTACCACGGTGACATGGCCAGCTACGGCGCGGCCAAGGCGCGGCTGTTCCATCGCCCGGGCCTGAAGGCGGCGGTGGTCAACCTGGACGACGCCTTCGGTCGCCAGCTGTTCGCTGGCCTGCCTGCTGGCGTGCAACCGATCGGCCTGAGCTCGCGCGCTGCCGCTGACGCCAGCGTGCGCGCCGAGGCGCTGCAACTGGATGGACGCGGCATTGCCTTCGAGCTGGTCATCGACGGCCAGCGTGCTGCGGTGCAGTCGCCGCTGCTGGGCCGCTTCAACGTGGACAACCTGCTGGCCGTGGCCGGTACTCTGCATGCGCAGGGCCAGCCGCTGCCGCGCATCGCCGAAGTGCTGTCGGCGCTGCAGCCGATCCGTGGCCGCATGAACCGCCTGGGTGGTGAAGACGGTCTGCCGACCGTGGTGGTCGATTACGCCCATACCCCGGACGCGCTGGAGCAGGCGCTGGACAGCCTGCACGGCCATCTGCAGGGCACGCTGTTCTGCGTGTTCGGCTGCGGTGGCGAGCGCGATACCGGCAAGCGTCCGCAGATGGCGGCGATTGCCGAGCGCCTGGCCAACCAGGTCATCGTCACCGACGACAACCCGCGCGGCGAGGATGGCGACGTGATCGTGGCCGACATCCTGGCCGGCTTCCAGCACGCCGATGCCGTGACCGTGCAGCGCAACCGCGCGCGTGCGATCGGCCTGGCGGTGAAGCGTGCCGGTGCCGGCGACATCATCCTGATTGCCGGCAAGGGCCATGAGCCGTACCAGGAAGTGAATGGCGTGCGCCATGACTTCGACGACACCGAAGTGGCTGCGGCTGCACTGGCGGCCAAGGCCGGTGTTCTGCAGGCAAAGGCCGGGGAGGGCGCCGCATGAAGCGCACCCTGCTTTCGCTGATCGCACACTGGGCCGGCGGCGAGATCCATGGCGACGACGTGGCCATCGATGCAGTCAGCAATGACACCCGTAGCCTGGGCCCGGGCAGCCTGTATGTGGCGCTGCGCGGCGAGCGTTTCGACGGCCATGACTTCGCTGCCGACGCGCAGGCGCGCGGTGCCAGTGCGCTGCTGGTCGAGCGGCTGCTGCCGATCGAGCTGCCGCAGGTACTGGTGGCCGACAGCGAGCTGGCACTGGCGAAGATCGCCACCGGCATGCAGCGTGACCGTGGCACCGAGGTGTTCGCGATCACCGGCAGCAATGGCAAGACCAGCGTGAAGAGCCTGCTGCTGTCGATCCTGCAGCAGGTGGCCCAGCACGCACACAAGGTGGTCTACGCCAACCCGGGTAACCGCAACAACGAGATCGGCCTGCCGCTGGCGGTGATCGACGCGCCGGAAGATGCCGACTACGCCGTCTACGAGATGGGCGCTGGCAAGCCTGGCGATATCGCCTACCTGACCGACATCGCCCGCCCGCGCTATGCGCTGGTCAACAACATTGCCCCGGCACACCTGGAACGCATGGGCAGCCTGCTCGGCGTGGCGGTGACCAAGGGCGCGATCTATGCCGCGCTGCCGGCCGATGGCGTGGCGGTGATCAACGCCGACGATGCCTACGGCCGCTGGTTCGAGCAGCACTTTGTTGGTCGCCCGCAGCGTTGCCGCGTGCTGCGCTATGGGCTGGAACACTCGGCGGACGTGACCGCGCGCGACATCCGCGCCGGTGCACAGGGCAGCCAGTTCACCCTGGTCGCCCCGACCGGCGAAGCCCGCGTGGTGCTGGGCCTGCCGGGTCGCCACAACGTCAGCAATGCGCTGGCCGCCGCCAGCCTGGTGCTGGCGGCCGGTGTCGATCTGGCGCTGATTGCGGCCGGTCTGGCCGAGGCGCAGCCGGTACCGGGACGCCAGATTGCCCATCAGCTGCGCAACGGCGCGGTGCTGGTGGACGACAGCTACAACGCCAATCCCGGCTCGCTGGCTGCGGCCATCGATGCCCTGGCCGCTGCCCCGGAAGAGGGCTGGCTGGTGCTGGGTGACATGCGCGAGCTGGGCCCGGACGCCGAGGCGCTGCATGCGCAGGCCGGCATCCGCGCACGCGCCGCCGGCCTGAAGCGCCTGTACGCGCTGGGCCCGCTCAGTGCCGCCGCCGCCACCGCCTTCGGCGACGGCGGCCGTCATTTCGCCACCCACGACGCGCTGTCGCAGGCGCTGAAGGACGAGCTGCCCGCCGGCGTGGGGGGGGGGGGG
>NZ_JBHHMJ010000731.1:0-303 GCF_042136455.1 Stenotrophomonas sp. 3diitr2024 | reverse complement strand
GGCGTGCGGGTCTTCTACACCCAGGTGTTCCGCGACAACTTCTTCCATGCCGATGCGCACGCCGGCAACATCTGGGTCGACACCGATCCGGGCCGCCGGGGACCACCCGGAGAGGTGGCAGAGTGGTTGAATGTACCTGACTCGAAATCAGGCAGGCGTTTATAGCGCCTCGGGGGTTCGAATCCTTGACGGCCCACCAAGACAGAAGCCACCTGGTACGCCAGGTGGCTTTTTTCTTATTGGTGTGACTCCCATCGTTCCGATGGATCACGCGTTGCAGAACCCGTTTGGCGTGGATCTGCA
>NZ_JBHHMJ010000730.1:0-328 GCF_042136455.1 Stenotrophomonas sp. 3diitr2024 | reverse complement strand
GGCGTGCTGCAGGCTGTTGGCCACGGCATGATGCCCCTGCGCCTTCAGCCAGCTGACCATCTCGCCGAGCGAGCTGTCCATGCCTTCGCCGAGTTGCTTGAGATGGGAGGCGCGCTCGTCCAGCGCCTGCAGTTCGTCGCCCAGTGTGGCGTCCAGCGCCGCCAGCGGGCGGTAGTCGGCCGGTACGTCGCCCGCGAAACCGCTCACCTGCGGCTGCAGCGCCTGCAGCACGCCGCGCGTAGACCAGCGCTTGACCGCCTCCATTTCCTCATCGGTCAATCCAACCAGCTGCAGGAACTGCAGGTGGCCATTGGCGGTGTCGCGTGCC
>NZ_JBHHMJ010000726.1:0-4917 GCF_042136455.1 Stenotrophomonas sp. 3diitr2024 | reverse complement strand
GGTTGATCGATGCGGTGGATGTGTTCGACCTGTCGGCCACGGCGACAGCGAAGGACGCGTTGGCGCGCGCGGCCTGAGTGATCCGGTTGCCGGCCAGCGGCCGGCACTACCGGAGCAGGCCGACCGATCCCGAACCAGCCCAGCGTCACTCCGCACAGCGGCCCGATCAGCAGGGCGAAGGCGAGGGTGCCGAGGCCGACATTGCCGCCCAGGCACCAGCCCAGCAGCAGTACGCTGCCTTCGATCAGGCTGCGCACCTTCCAGATCGGCCAGCCGGTACGGGCATGCAGACCGGTCATCAGGCCATCGCGTGGCCCCGGGCCAAGGCGGGCACCGATGTACAGGCCGGTGGCCAGCGCCACCAGCATCATGCCGGCACAGAACATCGCCACCTGCCAGCCAAGGCCGACGGCCGGCGGCAGCAGCCACAGCCCGAACTGTGCGGAGGGGCCGATCAGCATCACGTTGAGCACGGTGCCGACGCCCGGCTTCTGCCGCAGCGGCCACCACAGCAGCAGCACCAATGCACCGATGGCATTGGTTGCCAGGCCGAATGACAGCGGCGTCTGCGCGGCGATGCCCTGCGACAGCACATCCCAGGGTGCCACGCCGATGGCGGCACGGATCATCAGCGAGGCGCCGAAGCCGTACAGGAACAGGCCGGTGATCAATTGCAGCAGGCGCAAGGGCAGGGTGGTGGGCATGGCGGTCCGGGGGCGAGGATCTGTTTCCACCGTATCGCTGTTTCTGCATCATCCATAGATACAGATGCTGACCAATCCGCCGCTACAGGTAGCGTCGATCCTGCATGCGGGCGGTTGTGCAGGGCGGAGCCCGTGCTCTGCGGGTGGCGGCAGGCACAGCAGCCGAGCGTGGGCTCGGCTCTACATCACCGCGTCAGTCGTCCCAGCCGACCAGCGCCAGCTTGCCTACCGTGCGCCCGCTGGCCAGGCGCTGATGCGCGATGTCCAGGTTGGCCGCATTGATCGTGCCCAGCGTTTCCTTGAGCGTGCCACGCAGCTGGCCGGCATCGATCATGCTGGCCGCACGGCTGAGGATGCGGTGCTGTTCGATGCAGTCGGCGGTGGCGAAGCGCGAACGCGCGAACATGAATTCCCAGTGGATGCCGATGCATTTGGCCTTGTAGGGATCGCCGATGCGCAGTGCACCCCGCGGCTCGACGATCAGGCCGACGTGGCCCTGCGGTGCCAGCAGCTGGCCCAGTTCATCCCAGTAGTGGTCGGTGTCGGCCAGATTGAGCGCGACCTGCACCGCATCGATGCCCAGCGCCTGCAACTGGGGCTGCAGTGGCTGCCGATGGTCGATCACATGCGCGGCCCCCATCTGTCGGCACCAGTCGATCGAGGCCTCGCGTGAGGCGGTGGCGATCACCTCGAAACCGGCATGGCGCGCCAGCTGGATCGCCATCGAGCCGACGCCGCCGGCGCCGCCGATCACCAGCAGGTGCTGGCCCACGTGACGGCGGCCATCGAGCTGCAGCGGCATGCGCTGGAACAGCAGTTCCCAGGCTGTGAGAGTGGTCAGCGGCAGCGCGGCCGCTTCAGCGAAATCGAGCGTGGTCGGCTTGCGCGCGACCAGGCGCTCATCAACCCACTGGTACTGGGCGTTGCAGCCCGGTCGGGTCACGTCACCGGCGAAGTAGACCTCGTCACCGGAGGCGAACAGGCTGGCCTCGTCACCGATGGCTTCGACCACGCCGGCTGCGTCCCAGCCGAGCACCCGGGGAACCTCAAGGGTGGCTGAATCGGTGGCGGCCCGCTGCTTGCCATCGACGGGGTTGACCGAAACCGCTTCGATCCGCACCAGCAGATCGCGGCCGCGAGGAGGCAGCGGCGGTGGCAGCAGAACATCACGCAGGGCGGGCGCGTATTCACGACTCAGGGCGACGGCTTTCATCACGGCTCCGGCTGGGTTCGTGATCCCATCATAAGGTTCCTCACGTTTCCTCAGACGCGCTGAACCGTGTGATGCAGCACGTTGCGCAATATGTCGCTTCCCGCGCCTAAACCCCGTCAAACCCTTGCAGCGTGTGGGTCTTGCGGATTTTCATCATCCTGTATAGGGTTTCAACGTCGGACCGGTGGACGGTCGGGCGCAACACTTCACATGTTACGGGACTGTTAACATGGCCTTCACCCGCCTGAGCATAATGTTCGCGGCGGTGGCGTGCTGAATCGGCTGTCGAACATCGACGCACTAGTGCTGGCCCATGCCTCTACCGGTTTCATACCCCCGAAATAGGAGCTGTACTCAATGAACAAGAAGATCCTTACTGCCGCGCTGCTGGGCGGCCTGGCTTTCGCCCAGGCAGCTTCTGCGCAGGAGTTCGATGACCGCTGGTACCTGACCGGTTCGGCCGGCTTCAACTTCCAGGACAGCGACCGTCTGACCAATGACGCTCCGTTCGTGACCCTGGGCCTGGGTAAGTTCATCAGCCCGAACTGGTCGCTGGACGGTGAGCTGAACTACCAGAACCCGAACTTCGACAGCAACCAGGACCTGAACTGGTCGCAGTACGGCGTCTCGCTGGACCTGCGTCGCCACTTCATCAAGGAAGGCCGCGGCTGGAACCCGTACATCGTCGGTGGCCTGGGCTACCAGAAGTCGGAAGAAGAGTACGCTGCGCTCGACAACAACGGCCCGCGCCAGCGTAAGGACGGCAATGTTGCTGCCAAGCTGGGCGTCGGCCTGCAGACCACCTTCGAGAAGCGTGTTGCTGTCCGCGCCGAAGTGGCCTACCGCGCTGACTTCGACGACCAGAGCATCGCCGCACGTGACGAAAGCTGGTTCGGCGACGTGCTGGCTTCGGTCGGCGTCGTGATCCCGCTGGGCCCGGCTCCGGTCGCGGCTGCTCCGGCTCCGGCTCCGGTTGCCCCGAGCTGCGCCGACCTGGACGACGACGGTGACGGCGTCAACAACTGCGACGACAAGTGCCCGAACTCGCAGCCGGGTCAGACCATCGGTCCGGACGGTTGCCCGGTTCCGGTCTCCATCGACCTGAAGGGCGTCAACTTCGACTTCGACAAGTCGAACCTGCGTCCGGACGCCGTGGCGATCCTGAGCGAAGCCACCGAGATCCTGAAGCGTTACCCGGATCTGCGCGTTGAAGTTGCCGGTCACACCGACTCGAAGGGTACCGACGCTTACAACCAGAAGCTGTCGGAGCGTCGTGCTACCGCCGTGTACAACTACCTGACCAAGAACGGCGTTGACGCCGGTCGCCTGGTCGGCCCGATCGGCTACGGCGAGAGCCGTCCGATTGCTCCGAACACCAACCCGGATGGTTCGGACAACCCGGAAGGTCGCGCCAAGAACCGTCGTACCGAGCTGAACGTCCAGAACTAAGTTCTGACGCTCTGCCCGTAGGACACAGCAGGACCCGGCTTCGGCCGGGTCTTGTTGTTTCTGCGGGCAGGACGCTCGCCTGTGACGGGGCAAGGCAACCGTTCGTCGGTCTTTTGTCCGTAAAACCAATAAGTTGTCGTATTCATTGAAAGTGGCGCTTGAAAGCTGACGCGGCATTGCTAAACTCGCCGCGTCACTTCCTTCCGTGGATGCCCCTCATGCTGCGCTCTGCATCGGCCGCCGTCCTGGCGCTGGCCCTGGTTCCCGCCGCCCACGCTGCGGTCGATTGCTCGGTCAACACCAGCGCCTCGCCGCTGCCGTTGCCGGCCACGACCATCGCGCCAGTGGCCGACGAGCTGTACATCCGTGGCAACCAGCTCGGCATGCCGGCCGGTGTGCTGAGCAGCAACTACGATCCGTCGCAGTCGCTGGACCAGGTGCTGCAGCGCCTGCGCATCGACGGCTGCCAGAACATCGCCAAGGCCATTCCGAGCGCACCGGCGGTGAAGCCGAACGATCCGGCGGCCTACAAGCCGCAGACCGAATTCGACAACACGCCCTGGCGCTTCGACATGAGCCAGAACGGCAAGCGCATGACCGCCGAAGAGTTCGACGCCTGGATGAAGGCGCGCGGCGTTCGCGTGGTCAAGGCGCGTCCGGCTCCGGCCTCCACTCCGGCCCCGGCCGAAGCACCGGCTGAGACCAAGCCGGTCGACAAGAAGTAAGCGCCGCGGGGAGCAGAGGCTTGCGCACGCGCCGCCCACCTGCCGCCCCCGCCTCCCGCTCCCGCGCACCGCGTGGGCGTGCGACTCCGGATGTCTCCAGTGGCGTGCGCCATGGCCTGGCGCGCGTGCTGTCCAAGGCGGGTGTGTGCTCGCGCAGCGAGGCCGCGCGCTGGATTGCCGAGGGCCGCGTACGCGTGTCCGGCCGCATCGTTCGTGATCCCGAGTTCCCGATTGCCAGTCCGCCCCCGCCGATCGAGATCGACGGCCAGCCGATGGGGGCGCCGCAGCGCCTGTACCTGATGCTCAACAAGCCGCGCGGGGTGGTCACCACGGCGCAGGACGAGCGTGGTCGCGACACCGTGTATCGCTGCTTCGATGGTGCCGGCCTGCCGTGGATCGCGCCGGTCGGGCGCCTGGACAAGGCCAGCGAAGGCTTGCTGTTGTTCAGCAATGATCCGCAGTGGGCGGCGCACCTGACCGATCCGGAGACCGGCCCGCAGAAGACCTATCACGTGCAGGTGGATCGTCTGCCCGATGAGGACACCCTGGCCGCGCTGCGCGCCGGTGTCGAAGACGCGGGCGAGCTCCTCGCCGCCCGTGCCGTGCGCGTACTGCGCAGTGGCGACAAGACCGCATGGCTGGAGGTGGTCCTCGACGAGGGCCGCAACCGCCATATCCGCCGCCTGTTGGCGGCCTTCGACCTGCAGGTGCTGCGCCTGGTCCGGGTCGCGATCGGTGGGCTGGTGCTCGGCGATCTCGGCAAGGGCCAGTGGCGGGTTCTGCAGGTCAGCGACCAGCAGCGGCTGGGGGCCGCTGCACCGGGCTG
>NZ_JBHHMJ010000724.1:0-3656 GCF_042136455.1 Stenotrophomonas sp. 3diitr2024 | reverse complement strand
GATCCGTTTTCCGCAGGAAAACGGATCTGACCCCGGATTCATTTCGATATCTGACAGAAAAATCGTGTCGACCAAGGTCGACACCTACCAACAGCCGCAGGAATCTGTCAGAGGTGGGGCGGGGGGGGGCCGGTTGCGGGGGCGTGAGCCGCATGGATGCGGCGACCGAGCTTACATGGGGGAGGGCGCTTTGCTTGCGAAGCACTGCTTCGCAAGCGCCCGAACGCCCAGCCGTCGGCGGCTGGGCCGGACCCCGGAGGGGGATTCACGCCGTCCCCCGCAACCGGACCCACCCCGCCATCCCACGGAATGCAGGCCTTTGACCTTGACGTTGCCCTGGCCTCTGCGGGTGCAGGGCGCAGCCCTGCAAACAGTCCCATTCAGACAGGTAAGTGCAGGTCACAGGATAAGCAGACGCCTTGTTGCCTCCGCCAATCGGGTTCACATTCCTGTGCAGAAGACGGGCCGCTGCCCGTTGCCGAGACAACAGGAGCCCTGCATGTCCGCTGCCCCCACCACCGCCATTTCCCGTGATCCGGCCACCGGCCAGCAGATCGCCAGCCACCCCTTCGCTACCGACGCCGAACTGGAAGCCATCCTCGATCGCGGCCAGGTCGGCTTTGCGGCCTGGAGCGTCAAGAGCCTCGAACAGCGCGCAGACGTACTGCGTGCGATGGCCGCCGTACTGCGGCGTGACCGTGAGAAGCTGGCCGCGCTGGCTACCGCCGAGATGGGCAAGGTGCAGGCCGAATCGCTGGCCGAGATCGAGAAGTGCGCCGTGCTGTGCGACTGGTACGCCGACCACGGTGCGCAGTTCCTGCGCGACGAGCCGACCCAGGTGCCCGACGACAAGGCCTATGTGGCCTACCTGCCGCTGGGCGTGGTGCTGGGCATCATGCCGTGGAACTTCCCGTACTGGCAGGTGATGCGTGCGGCGGTGCCGATCCTGATGGGCGGCAACGGCTTCCTGCTGAAGCCGGCCGAGAACATCGTCGGTACCGCGCAGCTGCTCGACGCGGCCTGGCGCGATGCCGGGCTGCCGGAAGGCACCTTCATCGCCGCCAACATCAGCCGCGAGGGCACCAGCCGCGCGATCGCCGATGATCGCATCGCCGCAGTGACCCTGACCGGCAGCGTGGCCGCAGGCCGCAGCATCGCCGCCCAGGCCGGGCAGGCGCTGAAGAAGGTGGTGCTGGAGCTGGGGGGCTCGGATCCGTTCATCGTGCTGGCCGACGCCGATCTGGATGCCGCCGTTGATGCGGCGGTGGCCTCGCGCTTCCAGAACACCGGGCAGGTCTGCATCGCCGGAAAGCGCATCATCGTCGAAGACGCGGTCTACGATCGTTTCGTGGCGCAGTTCTGCCAGAAGGTGCAGGCACTGACCATCGGCGATGGCCGCGACCCGGCCAACCGCATCGGCCCGATGGCGCGCCAGGACCTGCTGGAGCAGCTCGATGCGCAGGTACGGGCTTCGGTGGAGGCCGGTGCGCGGCTGCTGGTTGGCGGCCACCCGCTGGATCGCCCTGGAGCCTTCTATGCACCCACCGTGCTGGCCGACGTAGAGCCTGGCATGCAGGCCTTCGATACCGAGACCTTCGGGCCGGTGGCCTCGATCAGTCGCGCCCGCGACGCCGACCATGCGGTGGAACTGGCCAACCAGAGCGAATTCGGCCTGAGCGGCAACCTGTGGACCGGCGACCGCGCACGGGCCATGCAGCTGGCGCGCCGGCTGCAGACCGGCGGCGTGTTCGTCAACGGCTTCTCCGCTTCAGACCCGCGCGTGCCGATCGGCGGCGTGAAAAAGAGTGGCTTCGGTCGTGAGCTCTCGCACTTCGGCATCCGCGAATTCGTCAACGCGCAGACGGTGTGGTTCGACAAGCGTTGACGCGCGGCTCTCATCCTTCCTGCAACGATCCACCACCAGTCCAGCGAAAAGGACGGCATTCCAATGTCCAAGGGTTCAGACCTGCTCGTCGCCGCGCTTGAGAACGAAGGCGTCGAGCGCATTTTCGGTATTCCCGGCGAAGAGAACCTCGACGTGGTCGAGTCGCTTCGTCATTCCAGCATCGAGCTGGTCATCACCCGCCACGAACAGGCAGCGGTGTTCATGGCTGCAACCTATGGCCGCCTGACCGGCAAGCCCGGCGTGTGCCTGGCCACGCTCGGCCCCGGCGCGCTCAACTTCACCACCGGCGCCGCCTATGCGCTGCTGGGTGCGTGGCCGGTGATCATGATCACCGGCCAGAAGGGCATCGTCGCCAGCAAACAGGCGCGCTTCCAGATTGTCGACATCGTCGGCACGATGAAGCCGCTGACCAAGCAGGCGCGGCAGATCGTCTCGGCGCGCACGATCCCGACCATCGTCCGCGAGGCGTTCCGTGTCGCTCAGGAGGAGCGCCCGGGCCCGGTGCTGCTGGAGCTGCCCGAAGACATCGCGGCCGATGAGGTCGAGGGCGTGGCGCTGATTCCGCCGCATGCGGTGGACCGTCCCATTGCCAGCCCGGAGGCGCTGGATCGGGCGGCTGAGATCATCCGCAATGCCAAGCGGCCGTTGTTGATGATCGCTTCGGCGGCGTCGCGACCGCAGTCCAGTGAAGCGCTGTCGGCCTTTGTGTTGCGCGCCGGCATCCCGTTCTTCACCACGCAGATGGGCAAGGGCGCGGTGGCCGGAGGTTCGGGCCTGTACATGGGCACCGCCGCGCTGACCGAGCGTGACTACGTGCACATGGCGATCGACCAGGCTGACGTGATCGTGACCATCGGCCACGAGGTGACCGAAAAGCCGCCGTTCGTGATGCGCCCGGGTGGCCCGACCGTGATCCATATCGGCTACTCGCAGGCGGCGGTGGAACAGGTGTACTTCCCGCAGGTGGAGGTGATCGGCGACATCGGCCGTTCGCTCACCCAACTGGCCGACCGCATCGAAGGCGCGGTGCCGAACGCCGATGCTTTGCTGCCGCTGCGCGCGACCATCCTCGAGCATCTGGCCGACCGCGCCGAAGAGGCCGGGTTCACACCGCAGCGGCTGGTGCACGACGTGCGCCAGGTGATGCCGCCGGACGGCATCGTGGCGCTGGACAACGGCATGTACAAGATCTGGTTCGCCCGCAACTACCGTACCCAGGTCGCCAACACATTGCTGCTGGACAACGCGCTGGCGACCATGGGCGCGGGCCTGCCCTCGGCGATCATGGCCTCGATCCTGTATCCGCAGCGGCGGGTGCTGGCGGTGTGTGGTGATGGTGGCTTCATGATGAACAGCCAGGAGCTGGAGACAGCGCGCCGGCTGGGGCTCAACCTGGTGGTGCTGATCCTCAATGACGGCGCCTACGGCATGATCCGCTGGAAGCAGGCGGTGGATGGCTTCACCGACTACGGCATGACCTTCAGCAACCCCGACTTCGTGAAGTACGCCGAGGCCTATGGCTGCAAGGGGCATGAGGTGATCGCCATCGAGCAGTTCATCCCGACCCTGCAGGCGGCCTTCAACGAGGGCGGGGTGCACCTGGTGTCGGTACCGATCGATTACTCGGAAAACCAGCGGGTGCTGGTGGACGAGCTGCGGCAGGCGTTCCCCGGGAACAGGTAGATATCCAGGGGCCAGGTAGGGTCCCGGATGGGGTCAGATCCCTTTGCAGCGCAAAGGGATCTGACCC
>NZ_JBHHMJ010000717.1:0-6159 GCF_042136455.1 Stenotrophomonas sp. 3diitr2024 | reverse complement strand
GCGGCCTCCGGCAGCTTCTACGAGCAGTCGGTCGAGCGCCGCATCTTCAAGCCGCTGGGCATGAACGATGCCAGCCTCGGCCTGGCCGGCATCCAGGCCAGCTCGCGCTGGGCGCGTCCGCATGTGCGCAGCCGCAACGGCTGGGTCTCGCTGACGCCGAAGCCGACCTACTACCGGGTCGCCCCGGCGGCCGGCGTCAATGCCAGCGCCAGCGACATGGCGCAGTGGCTGCTCGCCCACACCGGCCACCGCCCCGACGTGCTGCCGGCACCGCTGCTGGCCACCCTGCATTCGAGCCTGATCAGCACCCCCGGCGAGATGCGTTCTGGCTGGCGCCGCGAGCGCCTGCACTCGGCCGGCTACGCCCTGGGCTGGCGCACCTTCGACTACGCCGGCCACGACGTGGTGTTCCATGCCGGTGCCGTGCAGGGCTATCGCGGCCTGGTCGCGCTGGTGCCGGAACGCGATCTGGGCATTGCCATCATGTGGAATGGCGAAAGCAGCCTGCCCAGCGGCCTGCTGCCGACCGTGCTCGACTCCGCGCTCGGCCTGCCGGCGCAGCGCTGGCTGGACGTGGACACCGACTTCGGCAGCGACAACCTGATGGCCGAGGGCGCCAGCCCGGCCCAGCAGGACAAGCGCAAGGGCAAGGGCGCCTCGGGCAATCGTGCGGTGGCATCGCCGCGCTGATAAGGCGGGCTCGATCGGGTGTGCGAAGGGCGGCCTGCGGGCCGCCCTTTTTGTTGTTGTGTAGGGCCGAGCCGAGCCGTGCTCTGCTGAGCGGAATCCTGGCGCAAGGCGGCCGAGCATGGGCTCGGCTCTACAGCTCCGCAGCATTAGTGCGCGAAGTAGTGCATGCCGCCGTCCACCGGAATCACCGCGCCTGTGATATAGCCGGCCAGCGGCGAGGACAGGAACGCCACCAGTGGCGCCACTTCCTCGGGTTCACCGAAGCGTCCGATCGGGATGTTGCTGGCGATGAACGCACGTCGGCTTTCCTCGGTGGGATGCAGGCGTTCCAGGATCTGCGCGCTGTTGATGCGCCCCGGTGCAATCGCATTCACCGTAATGCCCTGCCCGGCCACCTCCGACGACAGCCCCTTGCTCCACAGATGCAGCGCCGCCTTCGCCGCGGTGGCCGCGTTCACCGCACGCGGTTCCATCGAACCACTGAAATTGATCACCCGTCCCCATGCCTGCGCCTGCATGCCAGGCAACAGCGCCTGGGTCATCCGCCGCGCGGCGGAAAAGTTCAGGGCGATCGCTTCCTCCCAGACATCATCATCGGCATCGACGGTGGTCGGCCGGGAGCCACCTGCGGCGTTGACCAGGATGTCGACGCGTTGCAATGCCTCCCGGGATGCCTGCGCGATGTACCGGACGTCACCGGCCACGGTGACATCGCCGGCCACGATGACCGGTGCCGCGCCGCCTTCGGCTTCGATCCGCGCCGCAAGCGCCTGCAGCGGTGCCCGCTGCCGTGACGTGATGGCAACGCGCACGCCCTGGGCCGCCAGCTGCCTGGCGACGGCGGCACCGATGCCACTGGCCGCGCCCGTCACCAAAGCGGTGCGGCCTGCAAGATTCAAGTCCATGGTGTTCTCCTGTCCGCATGGCCGGCCAATCCAGCCCTTGCACGACATGCTGTTTGATCACCCCTGATTGATAAACTCCGCGCAGGTTTCAGCATTCAACACCCGGGGTGTCAGATGAACCTGCTGGAAAGCATGCAGGTCTACGTGCTGATCGTGGACAAAGGCAGCCTCAGTGCTGCAGCTGCGGCGATGGACATCTCCGCGACGATGGCCGGCAAGCATCTGCGTGCATTGGAATCACGGCTGGGCATGCAGCTGTTGAGCCGAACCACCCGGCGCCAGCACACGACGCCGTTCGGCCAGGACTACTACACGCGCTGCCGGGAGATCCTGCGCCTGGTGGACGAAACCGATGCGCAGGCGCAGCACCAGCACCTGGCACCGGCGGGCACGCTGCGCATCAGTGCACCGGTGATCTTCGGTACGCATGCACTGGTACCGGCACTGGCCGAGTACATGGCGCGCCATCCGGATGTCCGGGTCGAAGCGACGCTGACCGATCGCGTAGTCGACCTCGCCGAAGAGGGCTTCGAAGCGGCGCTGCGGATCGCGGCACGCTGGCCGACAGCAGCGTGCTGGTGGCGCGAGCCCTGGCCCCTTATCGCCTGATGATGTGCGCCTCGCCGGCGTATCTGGCCAGGCATGGCGCGCCAGACAGCGTGCATGCACTTGCCGGCCATCAATGCCTGTCGTTCGAACCGAGTGCACTTGCGCAGTGGCTGCAGGACGACGCTGGCGAGCTCGACCACGTGCCCGACGGCCGGCTGCAGATCAACAATGGCGAAGCGCTGCGTTCGGCGGCGCTGCATGGCCTGGGCATCATCCTGCAGTCGACGCTGCTGCTGGCAGCCGATGTCGAGGCTGGGCGACTGGTGCAGCTGCTCCCAGGGCACGGCCAGGCCGGTCGGCCGATGCACGTGGTCTATGCGCACGATCGTTACCATTCCACCCGCCTGCGCAGCTTCCTCGACTTCCTGGTGGAACGATTCCCGCCGGCAATCGCCCAACCAGGCGACCGAAGCCGCCCATAAAAAAACCCCCTCCCCGCTGGGCAGCCAGGGAAGGGGGTTTCAGGATGCGGCTATCGGGAAGTACTTAGATCAGCGGCGCCGGGGTTGCCGGCAGAGCGACCGGAGCGGCCTTCTTCTTGCGGGCGGCCGGCTTGCGCTTGGCAACCTTCTTCGCTGCCTTCTTCGGGGCAGCCTTCTTGGTGGCCTTCTTCGCGGTCTTCTTTACTGCCTTCTTGGCGGTCTTCTTGACGGCCTTCTTGGCAGTCGCCTTCTTTGCGACCTTCTTGGCCGGCTTGCGGGCCGTAGCCTTCTTGGCAGTCTTCTTGGTGGCCTTCTTGGCCGCCTTCTTCGCGGTCTTCTTGACGGCCTTCTTGGCAGTGGACTTCTTGGCGACCTTCTTCGCCGCCTTCTTCGCAGTGGTCTTCTTGGCGACCTTCTTCGCCGCCTTCTTCACTGCCTTCTTGGCAGTCGCCTTCTTCGCGACCTTCTTCACTGCCTTCTTGGCAGCGGCCTTCTTCGCGACCTTCTTCACCGCTTTCTTGGCGGCGGGCTTCTTCTTCGCAGCTTTCTTGGTTGCCATGGGATGGCTCCTCGTCAGTGATAGGGAGTTGAAACGCCCAGTTGGATCAAACCCGCGGATGCTGCGTGCGGGGACCGCCGGCGCGTCAAGCGCGCCGTTACGGATGCGGCGATGCCCGCCTCGATCGGCGGAGCGGACATCGGAACGGAAGGTGCCTTGCATTTCTCCGGGGGAAGCGGGGCCGTGTCCACCGTCATCAGGGTCGCGGTGGTCTTGAAGGGGCTGCTTCGCATCGGACGATTGATTCTGCGCACTCGGTTGGGCAGGCAAGGTCTGCTGAGGCGAAACCTAATCACGGTTTTTTTTACTGTCAACAACCCCCGCGAAAAATTTTCACATCCGCGCCTTTCCGAGCGCCGTCGGCGCCACTGCTCTACGCGGCCCGCCATGGCGGTTGAAGCGTCGCGCAAGCGTGCTGCATGCACCGGCATCGATGCATACATTGAACAAAAAGCACTTGAAATAAGCACTCCGCGCATCTAGACACAGACTCGCAACGGCATCGCGCGTGCGACGTCGATGGTCACCGGCGCCGCCACCAACGCCAGCACAACAGCGCCGCAACAGGGGGCGAAAAGTTTTCACATCCGAGTGCGTCGGCGCGGGGCTGAAACGCGGATTTGCGCAAAACTGCGCACGCCCATCGGCACCGTTCGCCTGTCGGCTGATGCCACGCCGAGGGTGCGCAGCGAACCCCGCGTCATGAGTCCGGTGCAGTCGCCAAAACAAAAACGGCCACCCGAAGGTGGCCGTTCCAGAATCCGGAAACGACGACTCAGTGGTCTTCGTTCTCCAGGGCTTCGGCGTACGCGTCCGGGTCCAGCAGCTCGTTGACCTCATCGGCGTTGGTCAGTTCGACCACGAACATCCAGCCTTCGCCGTAGGCATCTTCGTTGATGGTTTCCGGCTTGTCGGACAGGGCCGAGTTGACCTCCACGACCTTGCCGCTGATCGGGCTGTAGACGTCCGAGGCGGCCTTCACCGACTCGACGACGGCGATCTGCTCGCCAGCCTTGGCGTCGGCGCCGACTTCCGGCAGTTCGACGTAGACCAGGTCACCCAGCAGGCCCTGGGCGTGGTCGGAAATACCGACGGTGACGCGGCCATTGCCTTCGACACGGGCCCACTCATGGGACTTGAGGAACTTGAGGTCGCCGGGGATCTCGCTCATGGGACTGCTCCAGAGATTTGCAGGGGTGGAAAAAACGGGGCTAGTGTAACCAACCGGCCGCCACTGCTGTCAGTGACGACCGGCACGTACGGATCAGGCGTCGGTGAGCACGCCGGGCTGCGCCTGGCCTTCCCGAACGAACGGGAACTTGACCACCCGCACCGGCACCTGACGGCCGCGGATGTCGACGGTGACCTCGCCGAGTTCACCGGCCGGCACGCGGGCGAAGGCGATGCCCTTGGCCAGCGTCGGCGAGAAGGTGCCGGACAGGATCTCGCCCTGGCCGCTGGCCGTGGTGACCGTCTGGCCGTGGCGCAGCACGCCCTTCTCGTCCATCACCAGGCCGATCATCTGGCGCGCGGTGCCGGCGCTCTTCTGCGCCTCCAGCACGTCGCGGCCGATGAAGTCGCGGCCTTCGTCCAGCGACACGGTCCAGGCCAGCGCCGCTTCGTACGGGCTGATCTCTTCGTCCATGTCCTGGCCGTACAGGTTCATGCCCGCTTCCAGGCGCAGGGTGTCGCGCGCGCCAAGGCCGGCCGGCTTCACGCCCGCCGCCAGCAGGCGGTTCCAGAAGGCGACCACGGCGTCCTGCGGAAGCAGGATCTCGAAACCATCTTCACCGGTGTAGCCGGTGCGCGCGACGAACAGCTCGACACCGTCATCGGACTGCACCTGCAGGGCGGCGAAGCGGCCCAGCTTGGTCAACGCTGCGCGGTCGGCTTCGCGGGCCAGGCCGATCACGATGTCGCGCGCCTGCGGGCCCTGCACGGCGAGGATGGCCAGGTCCGGGCGCTGCTCGACGGCGACGCCGAACGGCGCAGCCTGCTCGCGCAGCCAGGCCAGGTCCTTCTCGCGGGTAGAGGCATTGACCACCATGCGGAAGAAGTCGTCGCCCAGGTAGTAGACGATCAGGTCGTCGATGACGCCGCCGCGCGGATTCAGCATGCACGAGTACAGTGCCTTGCCGGTCACCTTCAGCTTGTCGACCGAGTTGGCCAGCAGGCGGCGCAGGAACGGCTTGACCTGGTCACCGCGCAGGTCGACCACCGTCATGTGGCTGACGTCGAACACGCCGGACTCACGGCGCACCAGATGGTGCTCGTCCAGCTGCGAGCCGTAGTGGATGGGCATGTCCCAACCCCCGAAATCGACCATCTTGGCGCCAAGGGCGCGGTGGGTATCGTTGAGCAGCGTCTTCTGGGTCATGACCGGGTCCGGCAGCAGAGGAAACAGGAAACCCCATTATCCCAGATCGGTCGCCCGCAGGCGTGCCGCAGCGCAGCGGTTCATGCAAGCGGAAGTGCAACCCGCCCCGCCCTTTCCTCTGCCGGCGAGGCAATGCCCCGCAAGGCACCGCAGCCGCCCGCTACAGGCGCACCCGCCCACGCAGGATGTCGAGGAACATCACCCAGTCACCCATGAACGAGTACAGCGGATGGCGGAACGTCGCCGGTCTGTTCTTCTCGAAGAAAAAATGGCCGACCCAGGCGAACCCGTAGCCGCAGAACAGGGCGCCAAGCAGGAACAGCGGCTGGCCGCGCAGCAAGGCAGTGGCGACCAGCAGCAGGACCCCGCAACTGCCGATGAAGTGCAGTCGCCGCGATACCGGGTGGCGGTGCTCGCTGAGATAGAACGGATAGAACTCGCGGAAGCTGGCGAAGCGGGACATGAGCAGGCTCCGGGAACCAGGGTCGCCCACATCATGCGCCTTCCGGAAGGCAGCGCTGCCCTTGTAGAGCCGAGCCATGCTCGGCTTGCGCGTGCCAGCGCGGCCGGAAGGAAGAGCAGCCGAGCATGGCTCGG
>NZ_JBHHMJ010000697.1:0-12880 GCF_042136455.1 Stenotrophomonas sp. 3diitr2024 | reverse complement strand
AGCGGTACGCACCGGCCTTGAACAACGGCAGCGGTGCATCCAGTACCACATGCACGCCCAGCTTCTGCAGACGTCCAAGAACATGATCAGCCTCATCACGCGCGGCCTGCGCATCGGTCAGGACTGCGGCGGAGTGGCGGTGTTTTCCGCGCGGTCGCCGCTGCGGAAACTGACGTAGGCTTCGCCACGCAGTTCCTGCAGGAAGCGGTTGTACTCGTCTTCCAGCTTGCGACGGCCGATGGTCTCGCGGACCTGGGCACGCTGGTTGTCGGTGGTCACGTCGGTCTGGCGGGTCGCCACGCGCTGCACGATGTGCCAACCGGCGTCGGTGCGGAACGGCTGGCTGACGCCACCATCCTGCAGGCCACTCACCTGCTGGCCGAAGGCCGGACCGAACGCGTCAGCCGGGAACCAGCCGAGATCACCGCCCTGGCCCTTGCTGTTGTTGTCCTCGGAGGACTCCCTGGCAACGGTCTGGAAGTCGGCGCCGCCAGCAATGCGGGCGCGCAGGGTATCGATCTTGGCCTTGGCAGCGGCATCGGTCTGGTTGTCGTCCACGCGGACCAGGATGTGGCGGCCGTGGTACTCGGTGACCGTCTGCTCACCGGCGGCGGAACTGCTGTCACGCACTTCCACCAGCTTCAGCAGCTGGAAGCCGCTCGGGCCGCGGATCGGGCCGACCACCTCGCCCGGCTTCATCTTTTCCATCAACTGGGCAAAGGCCTGCGGGATTTCATCCAGGCTGCGCCAGCCCAGATCGCCGCCTTCCAGTGCGTTCGGGCTGTCCGAATAGCGCACGGCCGCCGCGTTGAAGTCCAGCTCGCCCTTGTCCAGCAGGGCCTTCACGCCATCGGCCTTCTTCTGGCCGGTGGCGATCTGGTCGGCGTTGGCACCGTCGGGCAGGGCGATCAGGATGTGCGCCAGGTGGTACTGGTTGCCTACCGTGGCCTGCTGCTTCAGCGCGGCGTCGACTTCACCCTCGCTGACGCTGATGCGGCTCTGCGCGAAGCTCTGGCGCAGGCGCTGCACGGTGATCTCGTCACGCACCGACGCACGGAAATCGTTGAAATCGATACCGTCATGGGCCAGGCGCTGGCGAAGGGCATCCAGGTTCGAACCGTTCTGCTGGGCGATGGCGTTCATCGCCTGGTTCAGCTCCTGGTCGCTGACACGGATGCCGCTGCCCTGGGCGCGGGCCACCTGCAGCTTGACCAGCACCAGGCGTTCGAGCACCTGGCGGCTGAGCACGTCTTCCGGCGGCAGCTGGTTTTCGCGGCCGGCATACTGCGCCTTGATGTTGGCGATCGCACGCTGGAGCTCGCTCTGCAGGATCACGTCCTCATCGACGACGGCAGCGATGCGGTCAAGCGGCTGCGCCTCCTGGGCAAGTACCTGCAGGGGGGCGGACACGCTGGACACCGCCAGCAGCGAGGCGAGAAGAACGGGGAAGCGCTTGGTCATGGGATCAGGTTCGGATCGTAGTCATCCCGGGTCGCCCCGGTGTTGCTCGGCGGCACGAGATAGAGGTCGTCGCGGTTGTAGCCGAGGATAGCACGGCGCAGGGTACGGTCCGTGTCCTGCCCCAGGGAGCTCAGGCCCTTGAGCACGAACTCCACCTGGATGGAGTTGTTCATCTCGCCTTCGCGGTTGCGTACATAGCGGCGGCCGACCACACGCACGGCCAGGCAGCAGCTGTCCCACTGGACACCGCCGATGATTTCCAGCGGCTCCTTGTCCTGCAGCGAGTAGTAGTAGCGACCGACCAGGCTCCAGCGCGCATTCAGCGGGTACAGGAACGACAGGTCGGCCTGTTCCAGCAGGGTACGGTCGTGCTTGTTGGCGTTGGCCGGGGCGCCCGAGTTGATGCGGTAGCGGTAGCTGAGGTTGATCACGCCATCGTTGGGCATCAGATAGCGGGCACGGACGCTGGCCAGATCCTCACGCTTGTACTTCGGGTCCCACTGGTAGGTGGCACCCAGGGTCCAGCGGTCGTTGATCATGTAGTTGCCGTCGGCGATCCACGCCGACTTGCCCTTTTCCACCGGCGCGCCGCCCGGGGTGACGGTCACCCGCGACTCGTCGAAATACTGGATCTGGCCGATGGCCGCCGAGAAGCGTTCCTTGCCGGTGGTCTGGTCGATGAAGCGGGTGCCCAATGCCAGGGTCAGCTGGTTGGCATCGTTCTGGCGGTCGGCGCCGGTGTAGCGCGAGTCGCGGAACAGCTGGCCCCAGCTGAACGTGAAGTCACGGGTGTCGAAGATCGGAAGGTCGTCCTGGTTGCGGTACGGCGTGCGCAGGTAGAACAGGCGCGGTTCCAGCGTGTGCAGGAATGACTTGCCGCCGATCGTGGTCTCGCGATCGAAGAACAGGCCGGCGTCGATGCTGCCGATCGGCAGGCTGCGGCTGGGCGATTTGTTGCCGCGCAGCTGCTCCGGCGTGGCGGTGTTCGGGTCGATGCCCTGCGAGGCCAGCACGTTGCGGCGGACGCTGTCAGCCAGGCCCTGGTCCAGGTCGTAGCCGGTGTAGCGGTAGGCCAGGGTCGGGGTGACGTACCACGCCGCGCCACTGATCGGGAACGACACGTACGGCTTCACGTCCAGGCGCGAGCCGCCATACATGCGTTGGGTCTGGCCGTTGCGCGTGTACTGCAGGTCGGGTCCCGCATCGGCGCCGTACTTGAAGTTGATGTCGTCGTGGGTGAAGCGCACGGCTTCGGCATAGATGCCGGTTTCTAGCCACGGCAGGACCGGCTTGTCCCAGTTGAAGTACAGGCGCGGCTGGCGGTTGTACGGCAGCGCGCTTTCATTGAGCGTGTAGTCGGTCAGCTGCCAGCGGTCGGCCATGATGCCGGCCGTCCAGTTCCTGCCGGTGCCGTACAGGCCCACGGTGCTCTGCAGGTTCGAGGCAGTCACCCCGACCAGGCGGTTGGCGAAGTCCTCGACATAGCGCTCGTCGCTGACCCAGGCCAGGTTCGCACGGGCCTGCCAGTGGCTGTCCACGTTGTGGTAACCGCTGAACATCACCCGGCCGCGGTCGCGGTCGCGCAGCTTGTCGTTGGGCATGAACGCGGTCAGCAGTTCGCCGCGGCCGCCGTTGTAGAGATAGCGGAACTCGTTGTCGAGCATCAGGCCGCGCCGGCTCATGTAGCGCGGGGTCAACGTGTCGTCGTAGTTCGGCGCCAGGTTGAAGTAGATCGGCTGTGCGTAGTCGAATCCGTTGCGCCCGGACATGCCCAGCTGCGGGAACAGCAGGCCGGTCTTGCGGCGGTCATCGATCGGGAACTTGAAGTACGGCGCCCACAGCACCGGCACCTTGCCGATCCGCAGCACGGCGTTGCGGGCGGTGCCGAAACCCTCGTCGTTGTCCACTTCGATCTGCGGCGCCGACAGCTTCCACACCGGCTG
The DNA here is from genome assembly GCF_042136455.1 of Stenotrophomonas sp. 3diitr2024. NCBI lineage: Bacteria > Pseudomonadati > Pseudomonadota > Gammaproteobacteria > Lysobacterales > Lysobacteraceae > Stenotrophomonas > Stenotrophomonas sp. 3diitr2024. Next base: position 9,476 of record NZ_JBHHMJ010000697.1, on the reverse strand, counting down.
TGACGGGTCGCAGGTGGTGTAGGTGGAGCGGTGCATCTGGCCGACCGCGCCCTGCAGGTCGACCGACTCGGCATCGCCGTTGCCGCGGCGCGACACCAGCTGGTACTTGATGTCGGTGATCTTGTGGGTGTCGCTTTCCTGGTTGCCCTCGGCGCGCTTGGCGACCATGCGGATCGAGGAGTCCTGGTAGCGGACATTGCCGTCGGCGATGTAGTTGCCGCTCTCGGTATCGAAGCTGAGCTTGTCGGTGCCGACGAACTGGTCGCCGCGGCGCAGGGCCACGTTGCCTTCGTACTGCGGCACGGTGGTCGTGCCCAGCAGCTGGTCACCCTCGATGTCGGTCGGCTGCTGCTCGCGCGCAGCGCTGGCGGCGGCCTTGTCCTGCCCCGGGACCGGGGTGGGCGCATCGGTGAACGCGGGAATCACGTCGGTAGCCGGGCACAGGCCCCAGTTGAGCGGCTTTTCATCGGCCATTGCCGGCAGGCAGATGGCGATGCTCAGAGGCAGGGGAAGCAGGCGGAGGGCTCGGCGCACGCGGTTCGGATTCGGGCGAAAACGGACGGTAGCTTGCCCCATCCCTTGCATAGGGGCAATGAAGGACGCCGGAGCCTGCCGGCTCGGGTTCATCCGGAGACGCTGCCGGGAGGGGGCAGCAGCAGGGCCCGGACATGGGCCACGCTGCACTCGGCAAGGGCCTGCAGGTCATAGCCGCCTTCCAGCATCGAGACCACCCGGCCGGCCGCATGGCGGCGCGCCAGCGCATGCAGTTCCCGGGTGATCCAGGCGAAATCGTCGGTTTCCAGCATGAGGTCGGCCTGCGGGTCGCGCAGGTGGGCATCGAAGCCGGCCGAGATCAGCAGCAGCTGCGGACGGAAGTCGTCGATGGCCGGCAGCATTTCGTCGGCCCACACGTTGCGGAAGCGGAAACCGCCACTGCCCGGGGGCAGCAGGATGTTCATCAGGTTGCCGGCACCGCGGTCGCGGCGCAGGCCGGAATTGGGGAACAGGCCGGCCTGGTGGGTGCTGTAGTACGAGACCCGGGCGTCGTGCTGGAAGATGTCCTGGGTGCCGTTGCCATGGTGGACATCGAAATCGACCACCGCGATCCGCTCCAGCCCATGGCGGTCGCGGGCATGGGCCGCGGCAATGGCAATGTTGTTGAGCAGGCAGAAGCCCATCGCGGTGCTGCTGGTGGCGTGGTGGCCCGGGGGCCGCACCGCGCAGAACGCCAGCGGATCCTCGCCCAGCATCACTGCATCGACCGCGGCCACCCCGGCGCCGGCGGCGTGCACGGCGGCACTGGCCGAGCCCGGCGAGGTCCAGGTGTCCATGTCCAGCTGGCGCAGCGGCGCGGTCTGCGGCTGCAGCACGAAGTCGAGCAGGGCACTGTCGTGGACCCGGGTCAGTTCGCCGAACTTGGCCGGCGGCGCCTCGCGCCAGTCCAGCTGGCCGGGGAACGCGGCGTGCAGGGCATCGAGTACTTGCTGCAGGCGTTGCGGGCACTCCGGATGGCCGGGGCCGGGGTCATGCAGCAGGCAGGACGGATGGGTGAAGACCAGCATCGTGCCGACTCAGCGCTGGCGCTGCTGTGGCTGCCACAGCGCTTCGCCATGGCCGTCGGCGCGGGCCAGTACGCGCGCCAGCACGAACAACAGGTCCGACAGCCGGTTGAGGTACTGCAGCGCCTCGCTGCGCACGGGCTCAAGGCGGGCCAGGGTGACGGTCTCGCGCTCGGCGCGGCGGACGATGGTGCGGGCCAGGTGGCAGCGTGCGGCGGCCTCGCCACCAGCCGGCAGGATGAACTCCTTCAACATCGGCAGGTGGGCGTTGTAGTGGTCCAGCTGCTGTTCCAGTGCCGAGACATCGGCGGCGTGGATGGCGGCGTGGCCCGGGATGCACAGCTCGGCACCCAGGTCGAACAGCTGGTGCTGCAGATGCACCACCAGCGCGCGGACATCCCCGGGCAGCGCGGTGGCAAGCAGCAGGCCGAGCGCAGCGTTGGCTTCATCGACGGTGCCGTAGGACGCCACCCGGGCGTCGTCCTTGGCCACGCGCTGGCCGTCGCCGAGGCCGGTACTGCCGTCGTCGCCGGTGCGGGTATAGATGCGCGAGAGGCGATGACCCATGGCGCGGCTCAGTGCCGGATGTCGCGGCGGGCCTGCTGAAGCTTCAGTACCTGCTCCACCGCCAGCTGCAATGCCGCCGCCAGCGCCACGTAGATCGCGGTGGTGCGCAGGTAGGGGCCGAACCATTGTGCGTAGTTCTGCGCCCAACCGGCCAGCGTCGGCTCGGCCACGTTGCGGGTGGTCCAGTAGAAACCGCCCTGCGCCAGCAGGTGGCAGACCGCCACCGAGGCCACCAGCAGCAGTGCACCCTTGGCCAGCACCGGCCAGCGTGCGCCCTGGTAGTTGCGGCCCAGCAGCATGCCGCCGGCCCACAGCGAGAAATACGCCGGCAGCAGCAGCCAGTAACCCGGCGACACGCAGTAGTGCTGCCAGAAATCCAGGCCGCTGCTGCGGATCACGATCCAGTCCACCAGCACGGCGAACACCATCAGCAGCGGAAACGCCCAGCGTGTCCACGTGGCCAGGTAGAAGCCACCGATGAAGAACACCGCCCAGGAGGCATCGGGGATCGCCGCGAAGTGGTTGACCCGGGTCGCCGCCAGCAACAGCACGAGGACGGACAGGACGAAGGCGCGGTTGGCGGTGGCGGACATGGCAGCGGGCCCGGAGCGGATTCAGGTTTCATTCTAGCCCGCCGCGCCGGTTGGCGCAGGTCGGGTGGTGTTGGGCGTTTGGGCAGGGCGAGCGCGTATCATGAACATCATGAGTGAACGACATGACGTGCTGATCGTCGGTGGTGGCCTGGTCGGTGCCAGCCTGGCCATCGCCCTGGACCGCCTGGGCCGCGATGTGGGCCTGCTCGAGGCCAGCCCGGCCGGCGAGCTGCCGGCGGTATTCGACCAGCGCAACCTCAGTTTTGCCGCTGCCACGGTCAATGCGCTGACCGCGCTGGGGGTCATGCAGAAGCTGGCGATGGCGCCGGGCCCGATCCGCCGCATCCACGTCAGCCGCGCCGGCGATTTCGGCCGGGTGCAGCTGGAGGCTTCCGACTACGACCGGCCGTGGTTCGGCCAGGTGGTGGTGGCGCGGGACTTCGGCCAGGCGCTGGAAGCGCGCCTGCAGGAGCTGCCGCGGCTGCGGCGCTACCGGCCGATGCGTTTCCTGGGCTTGAGCGAGGTGGTCGACGGCTACCGCCAGGTGCGGGTGGCCGACGAGACCGGCGAGCGCGTGCTGCTGGCCCGGCTGGTAGTAGGGGCCGATGGCACGACCAGTGGCGTGCGCGGCGCGCTCGGCATCGAGGTCGACCGCCATGATTTCCAGCAGACCCTGTTCGTGGCCCGCGTGCGCAGCCAGCGCACGCCAGACGGCACCGCCTGGGAGCGCTTCACCGATACCGGCCCGACCGCCCTGCTGCCGCGTGGTGATCGCCACTTCGGCACCGTGCACGGTGTGGCGCGCGACCAGGCCGATGCGGTGATGGCGCTGGACGATGCGGCTTGGCTGCAACGCCTGCAGAACGCGATCGGCTGGCGCGCAGGCCGGCTGCTCGAATCCGGCCCGCGCAGTGCTTATCCGCTCATCCAGGTGCTGGCGCGCGCGCTGGCCGGAGAGCGCGGGGTGCTGCTCGGCAATGCCGCGCAGACCATCCATCCGCTGGGGGCGCAGGGCTTCAACCTGGGCCTGCGCGATGCGCTGACCCTGGCCGAACTGCTGGAGGATGCGCATGAGGATGCCGGCAGTGATGCACTGCTGCAGGCCTATGTCGCGCGCCGCGAAGAGGACCGCCGGCAGACGGTGGCGTTCTCCGGCGGGCTGGCGCGCCTGACCAGCAATCCGGCGCCGCTGATGCGGCCGCTGCGCAGCCTCGGCCTGGTGGCCGCGCAGCGTGCCTCGGTGCAATCGATGCTGGTCGGTGGTGCGATGGGCTTCCGCGGCGAGGTGCCGCGGCTGTGCCGTGGAGAAGCGGCATGAGCCGGCGCGCGCGTCTTGATGTGGCCATCATCGGCGGTGGCGTGGTCGGTGCCGCGTGTGCGCTGGCGCTGGCTGATGCTGGCCTGTCGGTGGCGCTGGTGGAAGGTCGCGAACCGGCGCCGTGGCAGGCCGAACAGCCGGACCTGCGCGTGTTCGCCTTCGCTGCCGACAACGTACAGCTGCTGAATCGTCTTGGTGTGTGGCCGGCGATCGCGCAGGCCCGTGCATGGCCCTACCGGCGCATGCAGGTGTGGGATGCGGCTGGTGGCGAGGATCTGCTGTTCGACGCTGATCGCTTCGGCCGTCGCGAACTGGGCTACATCGTCGAGAACGCGCTGCTGCAGGACCGCCTGTGGTCGGCGCTGCCGACGGCGGGTGTGCAGCTGCACTGCCCGGCACGCGTGGACGCGCTGGAGCAGGACGAGGACGGCGTGCGCCTGCGCCTGGATGACGGGCGCCGCCTGGAAGCGGCGTTGGCGGTGGCCGCCGACGGTGCCGAATCGACCCTGCGCCAGCTGGCCGGGATCGAGGTTGAAAAGCATGACTACCACCAGCGCGGCGTGGTGGCCTATGTGGACAGCGATCTTCCCAACCAGGCCACGGCCTGGCAGCGCTTTCTGCCAAGCGGGCCGCTGGCGTTGTTGCCGGTGGCCGAACGCCGCAGCTCGATCGTCTGGACCCTGCCGGAGGACGAGGCGGCGCGTGTTCTGGCACTGGACGAGGACAGCTTCAACCGCGAACTGACCCGCGCCTTCGCGGCACGCCTGGGTGAGCTGCGGTTGGCCTCCCCGCGAGCGGCATTCCCGCTGCGCCGCCAGCTGGCCCGTCACTACGTGGCCGGTCGTGTACTGGCGTTGGGTGACGCGGCGCATGTGGTGCATCCGCTGGCCGGGCAGGGCGTGAACCTGGGGCTGCGTGATGTCGCCGCCCTGCAGCAGTGGCTGGCACCCTCGGCAGAGCGCCGCGGCCAACCGCGGCTGTCGCCGCAGCGCCTGCAGCGCTGGGCACGCGAACGGCGGAGCGACAACCACATCGCCGCCTACAGCTTCGATGCGATCAACCGCCTGTTCTCCAACGACGAAATGCACCTGACCCTGGCCCGGGGCCGTGCGCTGGGCTGCGTCGGCCGATGGCCGCCGCTGGTGCAGGCGTTCTGGAAGCGCGCCGCCGGCGTCTGACCAACGGCTCATCCACGCATGGCGTGGATCTACTGGAATCGAGTCAGTAGATCCACGCCATGCGTGGATGAAGATCGCGACGGCGGATCAGTCGATCAGCCAGCCGGCCAGGTCGGTGCGGTCCAGCTTGCCGCGATGCCTGCGGTCCAGCGAATTGAATTCGTCGGCCAGCGCCGGGTTGGCCTGCGCTTCCTCGCGGCTGATGAAACCATCGCCGTTCACATCCAGCGCGGCGAAGTGGATGCGGTACTGGCCAACCACGCTGCTGGGCTCCAGCGAACGCACCGTCACCTGTGCCTCGCCGGCCGGCTGTGCAATCTCGACGCTGCCGCTGACCCGACCGGCATCCAGTGGCTGCTGGCGGATCGCGCCGCCGGTGGGGCCCAGCGGCTGGCTCTGCGCAGGGGTGTGCGGCAGTTGCTGGGCCATGGCCGGTGCGACTGACAGCAAAGTGATCAGCAGGGTGAGCGAGTGGTAGCGCATGGTTCCGTTCCCCGGTAGCGCCGGGCCATGCCCGGCGGATGCAATGGGATCAGCGCAGCGGCGAGGCCAGCACGGTGATCTCTTCACGATCGTGATAGAGCTGCTTGGCGCGCACCACCAGCGGCTTCCCGGCCTGGTCCTGGAACAGGTCCAGGCACAGCCGGGTCTCGTCCCAGCGCTTCTTCATCGGCAGCTTCAGATTGAAGATCGCATGCCTGCACCAGCCTTCGCGGAACCAGGTGGCCATGCGTTCGGCGACGCGGCGCGGCTGCTCGACCATGTCGCAGACCATCCAGTCCAGCGGTTGTTCCGGGTGCCAGTGGAAGCCATCGGCGCGCAGGTGCTCGACCAGGCCGGTGTCCAGCACGTGCTGGCGCAGCGGGCCATTGTCGATGCTCAGCACGTGCATGTGCTGCCGGGTGAGCACCCAGGTCCAGCCACCGGGGGCGGCGCCAAGGTCGGCCGCGCGCATGCCGGGCTTGGCCAGCGCCTCGCGTTCTTCAGGCGTCAGTAGGGTCAACAGCGCCTCGTCCAGCTTCAGCGCCGAACGCGAAGGCGCTTCGGGCAGCAGCTTCAGGCGCGGAATGCCCAAGGCCCACGGCGCGCTGTCGGCCGGGTCGGCCACGCAGACGAAGGCATGGGTACCGTCGACGAACACCACATGCAGGCGCGGCAGGCGGGTGTTCGGCTTGTCGCTGAGCTTGCCGGCCTTGCGCAGCGCCGGGCGCAGTGCATTGCCAAAGGAACGCGCCAGGCCGGACAACGGCTTGCCAGCGTCGGAATCGGGATGCTCCACCCACAGGTCGCCGAAGCGCGGCGCATCGGCCAGCACCTCCAGCATCGGCGTGATGCGGTCGGCCGGATCCAGCTGCGGCAGCTCGGCCAGCACCACCAGCTTCTGCCGCGCGAAGATCAGTTCGCGCCAGCGCAGGCGCGGTGCCAGCGCCGCGGCCTCGTCGCACATGAACAGCACGTAGCCGTCATTGCGCTGGGTACGCGCATAACCGGCGAAACCGGCTTCGCCGGCACGGAACTGCAGTTCGCCGGCCAGCTCGGGCTCGAAACCCTGCCGGCACAGGCACAGCAGGCCGATGCCGGTTTCAGTAACGGGCGCCATCGCTTTCCCCATAGGCACGCAGCACGCTGCGCGCGGCGTCGCGGTTCAGGCCCTGCACCACTTCGATGCCACGCTTGTTGAGCTCGCCGACCCAGTCGGCCGGCAGCGGGCCTTCGTCGAACGGGGTCAGTTCTTCGACGTCGGCTGCACTGGCACCGATCAGCAGGCGGTCGATGCCCGCCCACACGGTGGCGCCGTAGCACTGGCAGCACGGCTGCGAGCTGGTGGCCAGGGTGACCGGCGACAGCACCGCGTTCAGGCGCGGGGTCTGCAGGCGTTGCTGGGCCAGCATGTAGGCCATGTTCTCGGCGTGCGCCAGCGAGGTCGCGTGTGGCATCACCCGGTTCACGCCGGCAGCGATCACCTTGTCGTCCGGGCCGAACACCACGGCGCCGAACGGGCCGCCACTGGCGTGCTCGACGTTCAGCCGCGACAGCTCGATCGCCAGCGCGACCTTGGCCTCATCGCCCGGATATCGACGATCCAGGTCGATCTGGTCGTGGATCCAGGCGGGAAGGGTCAGGTGGACTTGCGCGTACAGCATCGCGGGGGTGCCTCGAAGGGATAGAAGAAAGTGCGGTTGCTTGGGAAACCGGCGCGCAGTGTAGCCGCACCGGCCTGTATCGGGTGTGGCGGTGGGTCAGCCGGGCGAGCCGGTGCGGATCACCACGTATTGCTTGCGGAACTCCAGCCCGGCCTGCGGCCAGCTGGCCGCATAGGCACGCAGCAGGGGCAGGGCGGCGGCGAAATCGTGGCCGTTGACCCGGCAATCGGCCTCGCACAGGCCATCGGCATCGCGCGAGGCGAACAGGCGGATGGCCAGGAACGGGCGCGCCTTCAGCAGCTCGTCGAAGGCGTCCATGCTCCTGGTGAACAGGCAGCACGGACAGGACCCATGGTCGTCCTCGCTGCAGGTGCTGGCGTCCACCTCGTGCTCGCGGTAATGCGCCAGCGGACCCAGCACCACGGTGCGTTCGTGTTCCCGGCCCTCATCGCCGGCCGGATAGGTCAGGCCCATCATTGGCAGGGCCTGTGCGTCTTCGGCGCCGATCGCGGTCTGCAGGGTCACCAGGTCCACCCGTGCCCAGGCCTGGAAGCCGGCCAGCAGCGATGTCTGTTCATCGGTACCGTTGGCGTGCTGGTACTCGAACAGGCCGTCAGCGAACAGCAGCGGATGCTGGCTTTCGATGACGGTGGAGGTCTGCCAGCCCCCGTTGTCGCGCGCGTGTGCGGCCATCGCATGCGGGGTCAGGCGCAGTCCGCTGTCCAGCAGCAGCGCGTTGCCGTCGATGCGGCTGGCGACGCTGGCGTCCTGCAGGGCCTGCTGCAGCAGTGGGAGGAGTGGAGAAGCACTGTCGGTCATAAAGGCAGGTCGGTAAGAGGAATGCCGTCAATGGGCATGGCCTGGTGTCTCAAAAATGCATGAGGTGTCGGTCCAGCCCGAACTAACCAAGGTAGCTTGTTCCGGGAGTCGCTTTGTCTTGCTTGACAAGCTTCACCTTCAGCTCCCAGCCCCCGTCGCACGCTTGTCTGCCGCTGAACAGATAAAGAACCTCACCTGCCGAAGCGTTGTTCCTCATTGTCGCGTTGTCTTCAAGATCTATCTGGCTGACAAAGACCATGGGGTTGTCATCAATGAAGCGCCAGCTGGGTTCACGTACCCAACGAGGTGCTTTGTCCATCGAGAGGAAGTACCTGTCGATCGTTTCGATCATCCATGCTTGGATTGCGCCAGGGACAGAGTCGATCCACTTGATGTCGGGTTTTGGATGTGAAGTCGAGAGATACTCGCTGTACACCTTCAGCATGAAGGGCTCCGACTCGCTTCCTTGTATGCCGACACACTTCTTTCCTTCAGCGATCCCTGAGAACGCGGCGCAGAAAATCATGAAATCGCGATCAATCTTCATGCGTGATTCCTCTCAACCGATCTGTCAATCGGATTCTCGTACCGTAAGAAGCAACCCCAGCTTCACAGCGCGTCAAGTTCGGCGCGATATCGCTGCGCGTCGGGCTGCTGCTGCGGGTCGTTGCCGTGGTCGCGCAGCCAGCTTTCCAGTTCGCGGCGATACTCCGCGCGGAAATCGGCATTGCCCGGGCTGAAATGCAGCTTGCGTGCTGCCACCTCCACGCGCTCGCGCGCGCTGGACCGGGCCTGGGCGATGCCGTGGGGTGATTCGTTGGTGAGGATGACGAAGTTGCGCGGGAAACCCGGCGTGTACTTGACCACGAACGGCTGGTCGCGCGCCGGGATGCGGATGGCGTTTTCCAGCGGCCACAGCGAGGCGGTGTTGGTGTGGAACACCGCCTCCACATCGCGCCCTTCGGCAGTGCGCAGCACCGCTTCGTAGCGCCAGATGTACTGTTCGTTGAGCGTCGAGCTGGTTCGCTCGGCCTTGACGATCACCGCTTCGCCGCGCTCGCCCACCAGGTTGAGGAAGGTGGCGTTGAGGAAGTGGCCGAGGAACATGTTGAGCATCGCCAGCGGGAATACCACGATGGCGTAGCCTGGAAAGCGTCGCCACCACGAGACCAGCCCGGCCAGCACCATCGCCGCAAAGAACGTCAGCAGCGGATGCTGCGAGATGAACCAGAGCAGGACGGACAGGGCGGTGATCATCGTCGGGGGCGTGGGGGGGGGGGGGGGGGGGGGGGGGGGGG
>NZ_JBHHMJ010000681.1:0-42940 GCF_042136455.1 Stenotrophomonas sp. 3diitr2024 | reverse complement strand
GTGCCGACGCCCAGTACCAATGTTGCCGAGATCACCCCGTGTACACCCCGCCGTGATCCATGGGAGGGCAAGCGGCTGAATCTGGTGTTACCGTCGATCAACAAGCAGCACTATTTCGGTGGCATCCATACGGCCGTACTGATCTATCGTGAGCTGTGCCGGCATTTCCCCGCATCGCGGATCGTGCTGGTCGACAGTTCACCGGATGATGAAGCGCTTTCGCGTTTCTCCGACCATATCCTGGTCCCGGCAGACCAGACCTCCAGTGCGATGCGCCAGATCGTGCCATTCAGCGATCGCTACCAGAAGACCCTGCCGGTTGCCGGGGAGGATATCTGGGTAGCGACTGCCTGGTGGACCGCGTATGCAGCCCAACGCATGTCGCAATGGCAGGGGCAGAATGGTGGCGTCGACCACCCGATGGTCTATCTGATCCAGGATTTCGAGCCAGGCTTCTATCCATGGTCCAGTCAGTACGCCCTGGCATTGAGTACCTATCGCTGTGATCGCGATATTGCTGTCTTCAATACGGGCTTGCTTGCCGACTTCTTTGAACAGCACGATCTGCGCTATGCGCAGCGCTCCGTGTTCGAGCCGGTGCTGCATGAAGGCCTTCGGCCGGCTCTGCAACGTGTCCGCAATGCACCGGTTGCGCGTGATCGCCGCATCGTGGTCTATGCGCGCCCTGGTACGCCGCGAAACGCGTTTGAGTTGATCTGTGAAGGATTGCGCCTGTGGGGATGGAAAGACGCGCGTGCAGCGCAGTGGGAGGTCGCTGCGCCTGGCGAGCTGCAGTCCGACCTGGACCTGGGGCCGTTCAGTCTGAAGGCACTGGGCAAGTTGAATATCGATGCCTACGCTGAGCTGCTGTCCACTTCGGCCTTGGGGCTGTCCTTGATGGTGTCGCCACATCCCAGCTATCCACCGCTGGAGATGGCCGCGTTCGGGATGGGCGTGGTCACCAATCGCTATGACAACAAACGTCTGGACGAGACTACGGCCAACGTAGTGTCGCTAGATGCAATGACCCCTGAAGCGATCTGCGACGCATTGATTGAGCTGGTTGACCTCTGCGAAGCTCGAGATCTGCGCCCGGGTGTTATCGCCAGCATGGATGATGCGCTGTTGCAGGTTGGTAGCTTTGACCGCGTGGCAGACGAGGCGGCATCTGCGTTGGGTCTGTCCACGTAAATGCAATGGACCTGTAATGCTCAAGAATAGTGTTGCCTGGCCGAGAAGCGGCCAGATCCCACGGTCGGCCCCTGCGTTGGCCGCGCTTGTGCTGTTGCTGCTTGCAGTACCCTTTATCCACAGCTTCGATCAGGCGAGATTCTTGATGCTGCTGGGGATTTCCCTTGCGGGCATGGGCTGGTTGGGTGATATGTGCGCCCGTCTGTTCAGGCTCGAGGTACTGGCTGCGTCCCCAGCTCTTTTCACCCGCATCTTGCTGGGCCAGGTGACCTTGGTCGTGCTTTGGCTGTTGGTTTCGCCGCTGACCCTGGTGTGGGCACAAGTGCTGGGTCTGCCCTACGGACTCCCCCTGGGCATCCTGGGGTTGATGGTGGGCACACTGTGGTGGCGTCGCAAGCAGCTGAGCACCTTCAAGCATGCTCTCTCCCGCGCAGACGCTGTGTGGCTGCTGATCGCCCTCCTTGCCGCGATGGTCTTGTTGAAGGCCGGTGCGCACTATTCGATGCGTGCGGGGGCACTTGGCCTTGATACACACCAGCACATTGCCTTTGCACTGGATCAGTTTATCGCCGGCTATCCGAAGCTTTCGGCCGGGCATACGGTATGGCTGGAAAAGTATCCAAAGATGCTGCACGTGCTGTCCGCGCTGTGGGCGTGGCCGGGGTTCGGGCTGCATATCGGCCCATTCGTCAAAATCCAACCAGTTCTGCAGGCCACCTTGGCAATCTTCGCCATTGCTGAAGTCGTACTTCTGTGGATGCGCCAACGGCAGCTGTCAGTGACGATGTCTCGCGCTTGGGCAAGCCTGCTGGTGGTTGTCCTGGGATACTGCATCCTGCGCGGCACAAGCTTCCTGTATCCGGTAGATGATCTCAACAGCACCGGTCGATTGGCGGCTATCTCCACGCTGTTGTTTCCAGTGCTCTGCCCGATGCTGTGCTGGTTGGAACCAGCAAAGAGTGGTCGGCCTTGGCTGCTGGCTTGGCTCAGTCTACCGATCGCCGGAGCGATGGCAGCCAAGTTGAATCCTTCGCTCGCGATTGGATTTGTCAGCTTCTCAGTCCCGACTTGGTTGCTGTTGACGCTTCCTCTGTGGTTCCGGGTGGAAGGCTGGCGGGGCAAACTCGGCCTACCACTACTTGGCCTGCTGGGTGGGGCAGTACTGGGGATCTTGCTGCTGGTGACGGATCCCTATTACCTGCAATTGCTGGCCGAGGCCTCGGCAGTAGTGCGTCAGTTCGTCGAAAACACGTTGGGACTTCGTTTGCTGGTGGCTCCGGCAGAGCTGGGGCGGTCCTCGGCTGAGTTGGTCGATCGCCTATGGCAGGTGCTTCCCTGGGAGTTGTGGCATGGTCCGCAGCCTTCAATCGGGGGGCAGTACCTGCCCGACTCACAGCAGGTGGTCGCCCATTCGGTGCTGCCGTTGACTCGCCCACTGGCCATGTTCACCTTCTTGGTGGGCATCGCGATGCTGACCATCGCACCCGCTTCGATCCGTAGCCGGCAGGCGTTTGGCTTGTTGGTCATTGGCCAGTTCGCACTGGCAGTCGCGGTAGCCGTGGCCTTGCGTTCTTCCAACATCGTTACTCTGACGCTGGGGCATGACACGCTGGAAGCGAGCCTACTCAGTACCTATACCCAGCGCTACGTTGGGCTGCTGGCCATGTATGCTGTGTTCCTGCAGTGGACGTTAATGCTGGCGACACTGGCGCTCACGGTCGATGCATTGCTTCAATCGCATATGTCCCGCCTGCTGCAGGGTAGGGCAATGGACCTGATTGGCCGATGTGTGATGGCGGTGGTAGCACTCGCCGTAGTAATCAGTTTCATCAGCATCGATATCAAAGGAGTGACACCTGCAGATCAGGGATGGACCTTCCCGATTGACGAGGCAGATGTGCGCGCCTTCCAAGCTGCCGAGCGCGCGCTGCCCGATGACGCCGTAGTGCTTGCGCCAGCCTATGCCATTGTTCTAAATGGCCGTGAGGACTGGGTTCTGCCCTCCATGTACGTAACCCCCTACCTGCCGTTTGCGCGCCGCGACTATCTGTTCAACGTCAGGCTCGGCTCTGGCTATGGGTTCTTTGCCAAGGATCTGCGCTCGATGTTCTGCCGCTCGCAAGTGCGGCAGACCCGTGAGATCCTGCGAAATGCCGGCGTAACCCACCTCCTGGTGCATCGCTGGGAGGGGCAAGGGGATGAGAGGGTGCTGGATGGACAGTACTGTCTGACCGGCTACCGGCAGTTGGGCGCAACTGGTAAGCCAGTTGCCACTGGTCCAGATGGGCTCGCGTTCTACCGACTGGATCCTTGAGGTCAAGATGGGCAATAACGAAGAGGAGAGGGACGTGGTCGGGCAGTCAGATAGCGCGCCGGAGCGGGGAGTGCAGGCAATTGCTGTGGTCATACCCAGCTACAAGGTCACCCGGCATATTCTGGGGGTCATCGCCGGGATCGGTCCTGAAGTGGATACGATCTACTGCGTCGATGATGCCTGTCCGGAGCAATCTGGCCGCTTCATTGAGCAGAACAACACCGACCCCCGCGTCCGGGTGCTCTACAACCAAGTGAATCAGGGGGTAGGCGGTGCAACCATGGCCGGCTACCGCCAAGCAGCTGCAGACGGTATGGCCGTCATCGTCAAGATCGATGGCGACGGCCAGATGGACCCGACGCTGCTTCCGTCGTTCGTTGCGCCGATTCTCAATGGTGAAGCCGATTACACGAAGGGCAATCGCTTCTGGGACCTCTCCCAGATCAGTCAGATGCCCTTGCTTCGCCGCTTCGGAAATCTGGGGCTGTCGTTTCTGGCCAAGGCATCCAGTGGCTATTGGCGGCTGTTCGACCCGACCAATGGCTACACCGCCATCCATGCGGCGGTTGCCCAACGCTTGCCGATGGAAGCGATCAGTACGCGCTATTTCTTTGAGACCGACTTGCTTTTCAGGCTCAACGCGATGCAGGCGGTGGTTCAGGATGTCCCCATGGATGCGCGCTATGGCGACGAAGTGAGCAATCTGAAGATTAGCCAAGTACTTGGTGAGTTCGCGCTCAAGCATGCCAGGAATTTCTGCAAACGAATCGCCTATCGTTACTACCTGCGTGATCTGACCATCGCTTCGCTCGAACTGGTCGCTGCATTCGTTCTACTTGGGGGCGGTGCCCTGTATGGCGGCTGGAACTGGATTGTCGCTGCGGGGACTGGCGTGTCTGCGCCGGTGGGAACCGTTGTGCTTCCCGCCATCGCGATTGTCAGCGGTCTTCAGTTCATGCTCGCATTCCTCAGTTACGACATCGCCAATCAACCCGTTACGCCGGTCCATCGATCATTGATGGGGTTACGTCGTTGACGCGTCCGGGCTCGGCTTTCCCTGACCGCCGGCCGCTCCGCGAGGGCGCTCCACGATGGTCGCAGCAGCAATACCCCTGCTACCATCGCCACGCGAATCGCCGGGAAGTGGTGTGCATGTGATTGGTCACGAGGCATCCTGGCTCTTCCTAGTACCACACGCCTGCCGCTGATCGCCATCAATTAGTACTCTCTGGATGTGCCATGGATAACTCCCAAACCCCTGCTCACACATCGGCTTTGACGAAGTGGGGGTTGGTGGCTTCGCTCATCAGCGGGCTATTGCTGGTATTGCTGCTGACGCCGTTCGCTACGCCGATGCCAAACTCTAGTTTGGATGGCTCTGCCACCTTCGCGATGAATGTCGCGACGGTTGAGCACCTGCGTTTCGGTAAGGACATCATCTTTACATTTGGTCCGTGGGCATCTGTCTATACGAACGTGTATCACCCTGGCACTGATGGCTTGATGGTGGGGGGATCACTCTTGATCGCCGTCGCAATGGCTGTCGGCATCTTCAAGGTTGCTGCGCCTCGACGTCGAATCCTCCTGTTGTTGTTTCCCCTGGTCATTGGCCTGATCTGGCAGCCCTACGGAAGCGGCTGGCGAGACGCGACATTGATGCTGCTTCCTCTGTTGCTTCCGCTGGCCGTCGTGCGAGGGAATGAGTGCGGGAGCCAACGCGTCGGAATCCTCTGCCTGCTTGCTGTTGCGATCGCACTCCTACCGTTGGTGAAAGGTAGTTTCAGTCTGCTTGCGGCGGGTGCCAGCCTGATGGCCATCGTCTTGTGCTGGCGAACTTCGCCACGGGCTGCGATCACAATTGGAATCACACAGCTGATTGCGTTGCCAGCGGCATGGCTGATCTCGGGCCAGTCCCTGCCTGATCTACCAGGCTATTTCATCGCCCAAGCGCCGATCGTGTCCGGCTACACCAATGGCATGTCCTCTTCTGGCGGACTAGGCTGGACGAGTCTAGCGCTCTTTTTGGTAACGGCTGCGGCATTGGTAGCAATCTCAGCGCACGGCGATCTCCGTGGCAGATGGTATGCGCCGGTCTTGGCGGTCCTCTATCTGTTCGTCACCTTCAAAGCGGGTTTCGTCAGAAGTGACCAAGCGCATGCGATGATTGCATCCACTGGTCTGCTACTGCTTGGGCTGCTGATCTGCATCTCTCCTAGTGGCGAGCGTGGTCGAGGAATTGCTGCGCTTGCTGTCGGCTTGCTCGGTTCATCACTCATCGTGTTCTCATATGGCGCACCCGAGCCGAGAGAGGCAATCGCCAAGCTCGGCGATGCTGTGACGATGCCTGCGAAAGGCCTTTGGCTGCGCTTGACCGACACGCGTGCCATGGGGCGTGAGTATCAGCGCCGTATCGAAGAACTGCGTGCAGAGTCTCCCTTCTCCTCAGAGAGCGGAGAAGTAGATCTTTACTCCTATGAACTTGGCCATATCCTTGTTGCCAAGGAATTGAAGTGGAAACCTCGGCCTGTCCTGCAGAGCTACTCCGCTTACACGCCGTCATTGGTTCAGGCCAATGCGGAACATCTGCGCCGCAATCCACCTTCGCAGGTCTATTTCAACGCTGCCACTATCGATAATCGATATCCGGCGCTTGAAGACGGTGCCAGCTGGTTGGAGCTGCTCGGCAGCTTCCGGCCTCAACGCGTGGATTCGGGTTACGCGGTCCTTGGACACCTGGGGAATAGCGCAGTTCCACTCACTCCTGAGTCCACCACACCAATTGATGTCAGGCTCGGCCAGGATGTCGACGTGCCCGGTGTTGAAGGGCCTGTTTGGGCAACACTGGACTTCCGGCCCACGCTGTTGGGTAGGTTGTACTCCGTTCTGTACAAGGCCCCCGAACTGGTGCTCCGTCTGCGCTATGAAAATGGCGATGTCACGTCCTTCAGGATGATTGCCGGGATGGCATCGACTGGCTTCCTGCTGTCCCCTACGATCACTGACGGCACCGGCTTTGTTGCAGTGGGTTCGCACTATCGCGACGATTTTCTCGCGGGACGCAAGGTTGTGTCGATGAGTGTGCGCGGTGAGAGCGGCACTCGTTTCATGTGGAAGGACAGTTACCGCCTGACTCTGTCGCCACTGCGCATCCCGATGAGTGCAGACGCAGATCGTGTTCTGACCGGTACCTGGAAGGAGGGACTTCCGTCAGAGGCCTACCCCGTAGGTGGCAACTGCAATATCGAGCAAGTCAGTGGGATGGATGTAACGGCCGAACCAATGCAGTTGCCCGGTCGCTTGTTCAAGGTACGTGGCTGGGCCGCGGTGAACGCCGAGAAGGGAGTCGCCAACCGTGGTATTTCCCTGCTGGCCATGTTGCCTGATGGCCGGACAATGATTCTGCCTGCCAGGAACGTACCACGTATGGATGTGGCGGCCCACTTCAGAAAGTCAACGCTCGACTATTCGGGCTACGAAGCCTATGTGGATGTCCGCAGACTGCCTTCGGAGGCTCATTTCCGGGTACTGCAGAGCGATGGTGATCAATGGCTGATGTGTCAGCCACCTCTGCTGACCGTCCACCGAACCGACACGCTGGCAGCGCCCCCGGCCGACTGAAAGTAGTGGGGGCGCTTGTTGAAGCGGGACCAATGCTCAGCGACGGAAGGAAAGGCGCTTGTGCCCTATGTAGCTGGTAATAGCCGGAATCATCACGCCAATCGCATGAGCGATGGTTTCGTTATGGAAATCTACTTTCAATGCCGGCAGCAACCAGCGTGCGGTGATCAGGCTTGCCAGGACGGTCTGCGCTACCGCAGCCACATTGATCAGCAGGAACCAAAGAAACTGATGGTGCAGCCGATTGCTTGACTCGCTGAATACAAACAATTTGTTGAGCGAGAATGCCGTGATCAGGCCAAGGCAGAACGCCAGTAGGATTGCCGGCACATAGGGCATCCAGTGGCTAAGCAGGATGCGCGAGCCAACATTGACCAGTGCGGCAACGCCGCTGGCCATCAGGAAGCGCATGAACTGGGTGGAGGGCGTACGTTCGATCATTCTGATTCTGTCATTGGCTTGATTCTGCGGACGGCGCCGTGGGCTGGTGGAGCTGTTGTCATTCCTTCTCGCTTGGCGCTGCCGTTTCCACCTCTATCTTCCAGTCGTAGGGATTGACGGGTATGGCATGAGGACCCGGTTGGCCTAGCTGCGCCGACTGCCCCTTCCAGTCCAGGTCCTTGAACGGTTGCCGGCGAAGGTGCTGCGCATTGGTCAGTGCGAATAGACAGATCAGGGCTGTGGTCATCGCGGTGGCATTGACTCGGCTACGCAAGGCCTGACCACTCAATGCAAGCCATACGGCCCACCACCAGACGACCTTCACGAGGTAGAAGTAGCGGTCGCCATTGAGCGGAACGAGCGCCCCCGGATCTGTCATCCTCAGCATTGGGACGAACGTTTCGACGATAGAGAATGCAACGAAGCCGAGGACGGTCAGTCGGGCATTGCCGTCTACACTGCGTGTCAGTAGCAATCTGCCGATAAGCAGGCCGTAGAGGAGTAGCCAGGAAGTTCCGGTCAGGAAGTCGCTGCCGAAGATGTGAGACGGAACCAACTCGGTGAACGTGGTGTCCAGCACCCACAGAGGCGCCATGCCTGCCATGCGTTGAGCTTCTGGATAGGAAATGATGACCAGTGCCTGCACGATCCCGCCAATTGACATGGCGGCAATGGAATGCCAATCACGACTGGCGATGAAGCCAGAGAGAGCACCGTTGAAGGGGTCGATGCGCGTTCGCGCGGTCAGCCAGCCAACAGCTGTGATTGCGCAGATGACCAACAACAGCAGCGTGGAGAACGGACCCGTGAGGGCAATTAGCATAACGAGGAAGGCGCGAAACCATAGAGTGACGCGCGACGTCGTGGGTTCCACCGGAGCCAGGCAGCAGGCTGCCATCGCGAACTGCAGGAACCATTGAACATTGGTGATCGTGCCAAAGATCTCGCCATTGGTGGGCACGGCCAGCATCGACAGCGCTACGATCCAGGCAGGCACGTAGCTACGCAGTCGGCTGCACGTGTAGGTGATGGCCATCGTCGACAATAGAATGGCCGCAGCATTGTAGACCAGCGGGGCCTTTGCGACCGGCAGCCAAGCTGCAATCCAGGCTACCAGTCGGGGAATGACCAAAAGGTAGCCGGCGTAGGGGGTAAATAGTTGTGGTAGCACGCGACCGTACTGGTCGGTGAAGAACACAGTGGCATCTTCAGCCCAGAACTGAGGGAGAGTCAGTGCGTCATTGCTCTTGTAGGCCATGACGAAGAGAACGACAAGGAATGCTCCCAGTCGATTTCCAACTGAGTCT
Organism: Stenotrophomonas sp. 3diitr2024; assembly: GCF_042136455.1. Taxonomy (NCBI): domain Bacteria; kingdom Pseudomonadati; phylum Pseudomonadota; class Gammaproteobacteria; order Lysobacterales; family Lysobacteraceae; genus Stenotrophomonas; species Stenotrophomonas sp. 3diitr2024. Next base: position 34,069 of record NZ_JBHHMJ010000681.1, on the reverse strand, counting down.
TGGTGACGCCTCGGCGTGATCAATGGAAGTGATGTCATGGCAAAAGGTAAGTGGAGTAAGGCGATCCTATCGGCGGAGGTGGCCAAAGGACATGCTGTTTGCCTGAAGGTCATCAAGTTTTCGTTGGTTGCTTCGTGCGGCGACCTGGGTAGCCCGTTTACGCTCCAGTGCCGTAGGAGACAGTCAAGGCTTCTGAAGCAACCGCAGCCAGCGTTGAGCCCACGGCAATGCTCTCATTGATCGAGCGATCTTCCGGATAGTAGTACGCCGTATCGGCCATGAAGAATCCCTGCAGTGGCGTCTTCATCGGCGGCAACATTTCCTGGAACCCCGGCGGGCAGATGGTCTGCGCGTACTCGTAACGGTGGCAATGGGTGGCCTTGATCCATTCCGGCTTGAATGCAGGATTGATCATCGGCAGGTAGCTGATGACCTCATCGATGAGCTGCTGGTTGCTCCACTGCCACTTGGGGTGGGTCTTGGGCATGTAGTACGGCGCATACACGATGTGCTCACCCGCACCGCTGCCTGGATTGAGGTTGCTGTACTCGATCAGACCGGGAATGGCGATGCGATCGTCACTGATGTTCATCCAGAAATTTTCGCTGACCGGCTGCGACAGTTTCAGGATCACGCAGGCTACTGGAATGTTCTCGATGGCGCCGACCTGGTCGGCGAACGCCTTCGGCAGGCCCGGAACCATGCCGGGCACGTACTGGATGGGCGCGGTGGAAACCACGGTTTCATAGGGCTGATGACCGTCGGGCGTGCGGATGCCGGTGACCTTGCCCTCGACAGAGGTGACTTCCTGGATCGGCTGGGAAAGCAGGATGCGCCCGCCGAGGCGAACGACTTCCTTGGCCATCCTGTCGAGCAGCACAGCCGAGCCGCCTTGCAGGTAACCCATGCTCTCGTTGAACAGATTGCGACGCGATAGCGCCACGCGCTTGATGCGTGTGCCGATCCAGGATGCCGACAGATCATTCTGGTACTCGAAGAACTTCAGCGCGAATGCCTTTTCCCACATCACCTTGTAGGCCTTCGGGCCGATCCAGCGGGTGATCCAGTCGCGCGCGTTCGCCTTGTCCAGAGCCGTCCAATCCTGGATGCCCTTGGTGTGCATCACGTGCAGGGCGTAGCGCACCTTGTCGATCAGGCCCAGATGCGGGAAGCCTAGCAGGGCGAACGGCGTGCCCCACTTGTGCAGCTTGCCCTGGTAGTAATAGCTCATCTTCGTATCCGTCCAATGCAGACGATCGGACAGCTGCATCTCGTCCAACAGCTTGAACAGCGGATAGTCGGTCTTGCAGATGAAGTGGTAGTAGCGTTCGATGCGCAGGCCGTCGAAATCGAAGTCGGCCGACATGCCGCCGATACGGTCATCACGCTCGTACACATCAACCTGGTGACCTTTCTTCAGCAGCTCAAGGGCTGCCATCAAGCCCATCGGGCCACTACCAATGATGGCGAAAGTGCTCATTCGAATTGGGTTCCGTCTGTTCTGTTTGTTCAGCGCTGCAGCACGATGTGGCTGTAGCGCGGGTCGGTATAGCTTTCGCGGATTGCTTCCTCAAACGGCGTCTGCTTTACCCCAAAGACTGCTTCGGTATCGACGCCCTTGAAGTCGTCGCCGGCACTGAGTGCCTTCAACTGGTCGGCGGTGAAGGGCGGCTTGCTGCTGAACAGACTGTAGACCTTCAGAAGGAAACCGAAGAAGCCGATCGGGATGTGCACGATCACCGTGCGCAGCTTCTTGACCCGCTTGATGGTGCGGATGATGTCCACGTAATCCACGCGGGTATCGCCCACGATGTCGAACACCTCGCCATACGGTTCGGTCTCGATGCACTTGGCGATGCAGCGGCAGAAGTCGCGTTCGTACAGCGGTTGACGCATGAACTTGCCGTCGCCAGGAATGGGGAACACGGGGGTGCGCGCCATGAAGCGCGACAACCAGCCCAGGTGTTTGGGATCGAACCAGCCGAACATCAAGGTGGGGCGCAGCACGCAGTGGCGCTGGCCGCTGGCCACGACCATATGTTCCTGCTCGCGCTTGGTGTCGGTGTAGTCATCCTTGGCCACCGAATTCACCACTGAAGAACTGATGTGCACCATGTAGGGTACAGAGGCCGCCTTGCACGCGGCCAGTACATGGCCCGTCGCGGTCAGATTGTTGCGTACGAACAGGTCGGTGGTCTTTCCCGTGATCTGTGCGTGCAACTGCACAACCAGGCGTGCACCGGAAAACCGTTCGGCCCAGGCGCCAGGTTCGGCCAGATCGGCCAGCACCGTTTCGACCTCCGGGTGCAGCTGGCGCAGGATGTCCAGATTGTGCGCATGCTTGTCGATCGCCACCAGCCGGGTGTAGCCCTGCTGCTTCATCTCAACGATGAGGTTCTGCCCCACCAGGCCGGCTGCACCGGTGATGACGATCTTGTCGTTCTTGTTTGCCATGGACCAGCTCGACTGCTAATGGAATTGCTAATGGAATAGGGTCAGCGCGGCTTGTAAGCTACAACCAGCGCCTGTTTACCCAGGATGTGCCACGCCAGCGGAACCTTCAGGTACAGCGACACCAGCCATGGAGCCTGCGGCAGGCGGCTCTTGGTGGTGTAGGGCAGGAACTTCGGAATGACCACGCGGGGCTCGAGTCCGGCCATCAGAACACCCTCGACCAGACTTCGATCGCTCAATGCGGTGTGGTGGTCGAAGTAATCCCAGTACTCGTCATACAGGAACCGGATGTTCGGCTGCAGGATGATCGCGCGACCGCCCGGCTTCAGCATGCGCGCGCTCTCACGCAGCGTCTGCAGCACCAGATCCTTGCTGGGAAGATGTTCCAGAAAGTTGCTCATGAACACTGCATCGACGCTGGCATCGGGTATCGAGGCTACCGCCGTGCAGGACTCGTTGATGATGCGCACGCCGTCTGCCGCGAAGCGCCGCACATCGGGATTCAGATCGACCGCAATCTTGCCGGCTGCAGGAATGTTGTTGATGAACTCGCAATACCCTGCGCCGATGTCGACGACGGTGTCGCTCGCGCTGACGAACTTGCTGAAGTACTCGCTGCAAAGCACTTCCCAGATGCGATTCTTGTTGGCAAGTTCTTCTGCAGGGAACCGGTGCTGATACAACACATCAAGATCGCGATCGATATCTGGCATGCGAGAGTCCTTGTTCCTGATGTTGTCAGAGTGAGATTCGACGGAATACAGCTTCAGGGATGTTCTTGATGATCATCATGATCGCCCACCAGAACCCTGGCAGGTAGGCCACGGCTTTGCGCTTGCCGATGGCCTTGAGGATGCCGGCCGCGACCTTGTCCGGGGTGGCCCACAGGGCGCCCTTCTTGAAGGCGGCGGTCATGGGTGTATCGACGAAGCCAGGCTTGATCACCAGTACGTTGACGCCGAGCGGACGCAGGCGCTGGCCCAAGCCGCTCAGGTAGGCAGTGACGGCCGCCTTGGCGCTTCCGTACAGGTAGTTGCTGGCGCGGCCACGGTCGCCCGCCACTGAAGAAATAACGGCCAGGCTGGTCCCGGACTGCAGGCGCTGCGCAAGCGCGGCGGACAGTGCGATGGTCGAGGTGCCATTGGTTGCGAATTCCTGCAGGGAGAGGTCGACCGAGGCATCACAGGCAGCCTGGTCGGGCAGTGTGCCGTGGGCGATCAGCACCGTGTCCACCCCACCCAGCGCGACCCAGGCGTTGTCCAGCAGAGCGCCATGACTGGCCACATCATTCACGTCGAGCACCCCGCTGTGCACATGCGGCGCACCGCGCACGCGCAGGTCGGCAGCAATGGCGTCCAGCCTGGCGGCACTACGGCCCGCCAGATAGATCGCGGCGCCGCGTGCGGCGTACAGGCGTGCAACCGATTCAGCGATGGCCGAGGTTGCGCCGATGATCAGGATCTTCTGCATGCTTACTCCATCACCCGGCGCCAGAAGCCGGATGAGAATCGAGGGTCGATGAAGCGGGAAAATGCTTCCCAGGCCGGGTAGCCCTGGCGGAACAGAGCGCCAGACATGCGCGCGTCCTTGGCAGGGTACACGGCACCACCGGCCTCACTGACGATGCGGTCCAGACGGTCGAGCATCTTCAACAGGCCGGGGCCTTCATTGGGGAAATCGAGTGCCAACGTGGTGCCGGGGCGCGGAAAAGAGAGCAGGCCCGACGAAGGCCGGTCGCCAAACTCCTTCAGCACCGCGAGGAACGAGCCGCGCCCACTGCGGGCGATCTCGCCCAGCAGCGCGGCGGTGGCGTCCTGAGCGGTTTGCGGCGGCAATACACACTGGTGCTGCAGGAAGCCGCGTGGGCCATACATGCGGTTCCAGTGGTTGATGCCATCCAGCGGATAGAAATAACTCTGATAGTGCGACAGGTGGCGTGCGCGGCGTGCCAGTTGCCGCCAGTAGTAAAGCGTATTGAACGGGCGCAGTGTGAGTTTGTTGACCAGCGATACCGGTGGTACCAGCGGCATGCTGCGTCGGGGTGCGGTGCTGGGCGTGGCTGCGTGCGCCTCGCCGGGTGCGTGGTCGCCGCGCAGGAAGTGGCCGCGCCCGAGCGCGGGGCCCCTGGCCAGGCAATCGATCCAGGCAACCGTGTACTCGAAATCACTGGCCGAATCACGCGACAACGCGAAGAACTCTGCCAGGTTGTCGAAGCGGATCGATTCGGTTTCGATCCAAGGGCCAGGAACCCGCCGCAGCTGCAGTTCGGCCCAGGTGATGAAGCCGGTCAGGCCCAGCCCCCCCACGGTGGCCGCGAACAGGCCGCTGTCGTCAGCCGGACTGAGTTGCTGGCGAAGACCATCACTGCGCAGCAGTTCCAGGCAGCGCACATGGTGGCCGAAGGTGCCGGCACGGTGGTGGTTCTTGCCGTGCACATCGTTGCCGATCGCACCGCCCACGGTGGCGTAGCGGGTGCCCGGGGTGACCGGCAGGAACCAGCCACGCGGCAGCGCGATGTCCAGGATATCGGCCAGGGTTACCCCGGCTTCGCAGCGCACGATGCCGGTGGCTGGATCGAAGTCGATGAAGCGGTCCAGGGCGCAGCTGGTCAGCAGCGTGGCGCCAGGGTTCAGGCAGCTGTCGCCGTAGCTGCGGCCATTGCCATGGGGCAGCACCGTGCCGTCATCCTGCGGTAGCGGCAGGAGGGACCGACGGTCGAACATCGGAACAACCCGCTGTTCGACCCGCGGGTAACGACCCCAGGATTGGCCGAGCATTTCACTCATATGGCGATCAGCACGATCAGTACGCAGAGGCCAATGACGATCTGGCTGCCGCGATCCATGGCCGCGAATACGATCGGGTCGTCGTGCATGTCACCACGGTGCGAGACGATCCACATGCGGCTGATCCAGTACAGCAGGATCGGACACAACAGCCACAGCAGCTTGGGGCTGGTATACAACTCCAGGCTTTCCGGGCTGTTGATGTACAGCGCGAAGACCGCGACGCCGATGTAGCCGGCGGCAGCACCCAGCGACTGCACCAAGGGCAGGTCGGCCACCGAGTAGCCGCGGCCGATCGCCATTTCCTTGCCGTTGGCCAGTGCCGAGGCCAGTTCGGTGTAGCGCTTGAGCATGGCCAGGCTGAGGAACACGAACATCGAGAACGCCAGCAACCAGAACGACAGCTCGGAGTTGATCGCCACCGCGCCGCCGATGATGCGCACGGTGTACAGCGCCGCCAGCATCACCACGTCGATCATTACAATGCGTTTGAGCTTGAGCGAGTAGCTCAGGGTCATCACGTAGTAGCACAGCAGCACGCCGGCGAAGGCCGGGCTGCAGGCCAGCGCCAGGGCGAAACCGGCCAGGGTGATCAACGGCGCCACCAGCAGGCCGTGCAGCAGCGGCAGTGTGCCCGCAGCAAACGGGCGCCTGCGCTTGCGCAGGTGCATGCGATCCGGGGTCAGGTCTAGCAGGTCATTGAGAAGATATACGCCTGATGCGCACAGACCGAAGGCCAGGAAGGCCACGCTCGCATCGATGACCGAGGTGGGATCGAGAAAGCGGTGCGCAGTCAGCAGTGGTACCAGCACCAGCAGGTTTTTCAGCCACTGGTAGACGCGCAGCGCCTTGATCCAGGTGATCAGACCGCCGTTCTGCGGGGGCAGGTAGGCGAGCACTTCAGTCTGCTTCGCCGCAGCATTGGCCAGCCCGGCACCGTTGTTGACCACAATCGCGCCACCGGCATGAGCCCAGACCTTCAGGTCCACCGTGCCATTGCCCATGTAGTCGAAACCACGCTCGCCGAAGCGCGTTGCCAGTGCCTGCCCCTTGTTGCTGCCGGACAGGTTGGTGTGGCCATCGCTGGCCATCACCTCTTCAAACAGCCCGAGGTGGTCTGCAATGGGCTGCACCAGCAGCCGGTCGGAGGCCGTGCACAGCACGCGGGGGCGCTGTGAGGTGGTACGCAGGATTTCCAGGACCCGCTCGTCATAGGGCAGGGTTTCGGCGGGCAGGTGCACGCGCGAGGCCAGCTGGCGCTTTACGTAGGCCTTGCCACGCAGCAGCCAGATCGGCAGCAGGAAGATGTACAGGGGGGCGTGGGCCAGCAGGGCCAGCAGCGATTCGTACAGGATGTCCGAGCGGAGCAGGGTGCCGTCGAGGTCCACGCAGAGGGCGCGTTGTTCAAGGGCCAAAATTGGGAACTCCAGGTGGCAGTTGGTGCATGTGGGTATCGATCAGAGTTCGAGAGGGCGTGCAGCGACCGTTGTGCCATTGGGCGTCTCGGGACGTCGCTTTGCCGGGCGTATCTCAAGGCTGGCCATCGCGATCATCCCCACTGCAATGGCGAGCCATAGGCTTGCAAGTCGTATGCCTACAGCCGCTGTGACAGCGATCCCCATGCTGGCGCCCACCTTATTCAACATCAGGACGATGGCGCCTTCGGTGGTCCCAACGCCGCCCGGAACGAAAGATACGGCACCAGCCAGCATAGCGATGGGATAGATGCCCAACGAATGTGGCCAACTCATGGACAAACCGAGGACGGAGCAGAGGCCTGCGAATCCCAGCGCGGTCAGCAGCCACGCCAGTGTACCCAGCAGCAGGCCGTGTAGTGCAACGCGTGGACCCAGCAGCTGGCCCGCGTCGCGAACCCCGGCCACCATGAACCCTGCCAGGCGGCGCATCCAGAGGCCCGGCAGACGGGCGCCGATGCAGGAAATCTGACGCAGAAGCCACGGCCAGCGGCCAGCCAGGTAGAGCAGGGCCAGGCAACCGGCCACCAGAGTGGTCAAGATGCCAAAGGCGGGGATGAGTGCCGCGGCGCCCACCCCAAGCAAGGTGATGATAAGCAGATCCAGGGCACGTTCGGCGATGAAGGTCGCCAGCACCGTGTGCGCCGGGACATTCAGGTCGCCGAAGTAGCGGATCCGCAGCAGTTCGCCCGCTTTGCCTGGCGAGGCGGTGAAGGCGAATCCCGCGATGTAGGCACGTAGACCTTCGCGCCAAGGCACCTGATGTCCCTGGGTACGCAGCATGTAGTACCAGCGCTGGTAGCGCAGGAGAAAACTGCCCAGCACCATCAAGGCGCAAAGCGCCAGAGGTACGCGCAGTTCAGCCAAGCGGGAAAGCACGTGGGTGTCTCGGTCGACGAAGAGCATCAGCCCCAGATAGGCTGAGCTGAGCAACGCGAGAAAGAAAAAGCCCCGCCAGCTCCGGCGCGGGGCTAACGCTGGCTGGGAGGGCCGGGGAGGGAGCGGGCGCAAGTTGGCGGAGCTCCGGTTAAGGTATCAGCGAGTCTGCCCCGGCATTCTAGCGACATTTCCTGACAGAATTTGAACGTCCCGAAATTTGCGTTCCGCTGCCACTGCGGGCTTGGCGGGGTCATGCGGCTCCGCCGCCTCTACTGCTCCACGGTATCGCAGGAACGCCCACTCAAGCCTGCGTGACCTGGGGAGGGTGTTACTCCGCCTGCGTGTCGATCACCATGTCCATCGATTTGTAGCGCTCGATGACCTTTTTTGCCTCCTCGTAGGACGCCCGCAGGAGCTCAGGAACGTCGGGCCCCCGATACGAGCCCTCTGAATCGGTCAGGATGTACTCACCGCCAACGTTGGAGACTCGATCGAGTTCGCATTGCTCGAAGAATGTGCAACCCAGGAAGAGGTTATGGCTCTTCTTGGCGCCCAGCAGACTCAGTAGCGACGGAGCAAGATCCAGGGAGTTCTTGCCTGCAACGTCGATTTCGCGGTGTTCAATGCCCTTCCAGTAGATCAGTAGCGGTATTGTGTCGACAAAGTACCCCTTGATGCGGCTGTCCGCATCAACGGCCACTGGGTCTGGATAGGTGGAATGATCCGCCGTGACCACCAGAATGGTGTTCTCGTGCAGGCGGCTGGTCATGAAGCGCTCGATGAACAGGCCGATATCGCGATCATAGGTATGGAAGCGGTTCAGGACAATGTTGCGCCCATCCCCATATTTTTCTTCGCCGTCCAGGAACGCATGGGTCTGGAAGTTGTACATGGCAGCAAAGAATGGTCTGTCACGCGGTTGCGCCTCCAGCTCCGACAGCGCACTTTTGAACAGCTCTGGGTCGGTCAGGTACTTCGGCATGGCGGACGATGCGCCACCTCGTACATGGGTTTCGAACAGGTAATCGCGCCCCAGGGTGCGGTCGAAACCGAGGGTTTCCACCATCTTGTTGATGTACTCCTGCTGGGACAGGAAGAACATGCTGCGGTAGCCTTGGGCGCGTAGGATCTCCGGCATGCTGATGCGGGAGACTGCGGTTACGTCGCCAGAGACATCGCGCTGGCCAATCCCCGTTCCTTCCTTGTTGTAGCCGTCGATCTCCTGGTGCCCGGATGTGATCTGACCGCGCAGGCCGCGGAAGGTCGCTGCGGTGTGGTTGTAATAGTTCGTCAGAACCAGCGAGCCACCCGCGAATCGATCAAGATTGGGCATGAGCCCCGGATGTGCGCCACCGTAGGTCTCCATCCAGCGGGCCGACATGCCCTCGGTGAAGATCACAATGACATTTGGCTGCGCTACGAGAGTGCTTGTAACTTCTGCTGGAAAGCCCTGCTGAAAGACTGTCCGCCTTGAGAATTCCGCTCGTGCTTCTAACAGGTCGACCGCACTGAGCTGTGCACGGCCGCTCATACCGGCATACGTCAGGTAGGCACGGACCATCGATGACACAGGTGCTTCGCCACGCGCCACCACGATGCCGCGAGCCAGAGGTTGGTTGTGGATCATCCCGGCATAGGCGGCGGCAGTCACGCCGAGGAACACCACTAGGATGCTCGGCCGCAGCTGTGGTTGTTTCATGCGGTGTACGAACGCGAAACCGATGAAGGCAAACAAGTACGCGCCCAGCATCGCGTAGATGCCGTTGAACGCGATGAGGCCTGTTACTTCCTGGTTGGCGAAGGCAATGGGCGGAATCAGCCCTCCAGAGAGCCAGATTGAGTACAACTGAGCCACATAGACAGAACCCGTCGCTGCGGGAAGCATCAGGGCCAAGCTCCGCAGCCAGCGGTTGCGGATGCCAAGTGCAAGGTGGGTAATCAGATCGAGCAGTACCAGTTCCAGCAGGAAGCTGATGCTCAGGTACAGGAGATCGACATGCGTGTAATAGCGGCCCATCCGCAACAGCAACACGCCGGTCAGCAATCCAGCAACGCAGGTTCCCCAGGCCGGGAAGCGCCGCCACATGTTCAAGATACTAATGCTCATCAGCCAGATGGAAGAATCTCCAAGGAATTCTTCCTGCGTGCCTCTCGTGAATGGGAATGCGCGAGGTGCCTGACTTGAATGGTCGGCACTCCTTGGCGGGCTGGATCATAGGGCTTCTTCATTGCACTGTCACATTTGTGATTGAGTATCGAAAGATTGCGCTGTGTACTGGACTGATACGTTGCGAAATACGTTCGGCCTGTGGAGGCGGAAGTTTGCTGATCGTGGCGATTGGTGCCGGATCATGAGACCGGCTGCCTTGTTCGCAAAAAAAAAACCGACATCGATTGATGCCGGTTCATGCCTACGGAACATACTGTTCTTCTGGTTCGCTACTGGATTCTTGGTGTCGCCCGCGACCCTTGGCTTGCTTGGGCGATCACCGCTGCGCAGCGCTTGTGCTGAAAACCAGTCGGGAAAATATCAGGTAATTCCAAGCGGCGATCATTCCCATCACAATGAACTTGGCGATGAGCGGATGCATCCCCGCGGTTCCCACCATCAACAGCATCGCCAGATTGCCGGCGGCAAGATTGATACCTGCGACGATTCCGTACTTGAGCAGCTCCTGTCCGGCCTTCCCTTCGCTATGGAACACCCAGTGACGGTTCAGCAGGAAGCTGACCACAAAACCACACGCGAAGCTGAGCGACTGACTGGCCAGCAGCCAGGAAGGGCCCAGAGTGGATTGCAGCACGAAGAACGCGGCGTACTCCACAGCGGCGGCGGAGCCGCCAGAAACCAGAAAGCGTAGGAATCTTGGTGTCATGCACTTTCCAGCGTGGACCAGGGCGCCCAAGGACGCCCTGACCAACAGCCAATCCGATGTCAGAGCGCAGCTTCCAGCTCCGGCAGGATCGCAAACAGATCCCCCACCAGGCCGATATCGGCAATCTCAAAGATCGGCGAATCCGGATCCTTGTTGATCGCCACGATCGTGCCGGCATCCTTGATGCCGGTCAGGTGCTGGATCGCACCGCTGATACCCACGGCCACATACAGTTCCGGTGCGATGATCTTGCCGGTCTGGCCGACCTGCAGGTCGCTGGGCACGTAGCCGGCATCGACCGCGGCACGCGAGGCACCGACGGCGGCACCGAGCTTGTCGGCCAGCTGGAAGATGACCTTGAAGTTTTCTTCCGAGCCGACGCCACGGCCACCGGAGACCACGCGCTTGGCGCTCTGCAGGTCCGGGCGGTCGCTGGCACCAGCGGCGAGGCCGACAAAGCGGGTGTGGGTCGGCAGGGCAGCATCGACGCTGGCCGCTTCGATGGCGGCGCTGCCACCCTGGGCGGCTTCCGGCCACGACGCGGCACGCACGGTGGCGACCACGATCTGGTCGGCCGGTGCTTCCACGGTGATGATCGCGTTGCCGGCGTAGATCGGGCGCTTGAAGGTGTGGCTGCCTTCGACAGTCATCAGGTCGGAGACCTGGTTGACGCCGAGCAGCGCGGCCACGCACGGCATCAGGTCCTTGCCGAAGGTGGTCGACGGGCCGAACACGTGGGTGTAGCCCTTGGCCAGCTGCGCGATCTGCGGTGCCAGTACCTGGGCGATGGCCTGCGCGTTGGCGGCGTTGGCCACGGTCAGGACCTTGGCGACGCCGGCGATCTTCGCGGCCTCGGCAGCCACGGCGGCCGGGTCGGCGGCCAGCACCAGCACGTCGATGCTGGCACCGCCGATCGCGGCGGCGGCGCTGACGGTCTTGGCGGTGGCGGCGTTGAGCTTGCCGTCGTGGTGCTCGGCGATGACGAGAATCCTGCTCATTACAGCAACCCCTTCTGCTTGAGTGCGGCAACCAGTTCGGCCGCGTCCTTGACCATCACACCCTTGCTGCGCTTGGACGGCGCGGCGTACTGGGTGGTCTTGAAGGTGTCGGCGGCTTCAACGCCGAGATCGGCCAGCTGCAGGGTTTCCAGCGGCTTGGCCTTGGCCTTCATGATGTCCGGCAGCTTGATGAAGCGCGGCTCGTTCAGGCGCAGGTCGGTGGTGACCACCGCCGGCAGATCGACTTCCAGCGTTTCCAGGCCGGCGTCGACTTCGCGGGTCACCGTGGCCTTGCCGTCGGCAATGTCCAGCTTGCTGGCGAAGGTCGCCTGCGGGCGGCCCCACAGCGTGGCCAGCATCTGGCCGGTCTGGTTGGCGTCGTCGTCGATGGCCTGCTTGCCGAGGATCACCAGGTCCGGCTGTTCCTTCTCGATCAGCTTGAGCAGGGTCCGTGCGGCGGTCAGCGGCTGGATGGCCTGGTCGGTGACCACATGGATGGCGCGGTTGGCGCCCATGGCCAGGCCGTTGCGCAGGTGCGCCTGGGCATCGGCCGGAGCAATGGTGGCGACCACGACTTCGCTGGCGATGCCCTTGTCGCGCAGGCGCAGCGCTTCTTCCAGGGCGATTTCATCGAAGGGGTTGGGGGACAGCTTGACGCCGTCGGTGACCACGCCGGAACCGTCCGGCTTGACCTGAATGCGGACGTTGTAGTCCACCACGCGCTTGTACGCGACGAGGATTTTCATCTGGTACGGGGTCCTTCAATAACGGGGAGAACGTCCGGTCCTGCAACAGCAACCGGTTCGGGGGTGGGATCCCGATTCTAGCTGGCTTGAGGGGACCATGCGAATGCGTATGGTTATGCTGCGCTGCGGCATGGCTCGCGTGAATCCAGTGCGTCGTTCACGTCACGCAGGCAGTCGTGAAGACGAACCACATGTATCCTGTGCTGCTGTGCTGGGGTGCTTCATGGCGCCCCTTGGATGAATTTCGATCAGGAGAACAGGTAGTGCCCACATGGCTTGTCACCGGCGGTGCCGGATTCATTGGCGGTAACTTCGTTCTCGAGGCCGTCGCACGTGGCGTCAAGGTCATCAATCTCGACGCCCTGACCTATGCCGGCAACCTGAAGACCCTGTCCAGCCTGGACGGCAACCCGAACCATGTGTTCGTGCAGGGTGACATCGGCGACAGCGCCCTGGTCACCCGCCTGCTGGCCGAACACCAGCCGGACGCGGTGCTCAATTTCGCCGCCGAGAGCCACGTCGACCGTTCCATCGATGGCCCGGGTGCGTTCATCCAGACCAATGTAGTCGGGACCTTGGGCCTGCTGGAAGCCGTGCGTGATTACTGGAAGGCGTTGCCGGCCGAGCAGGGCGCGGCCTTCCGCTTCCTGCACGTGTCCACCGACGAGGTGTACGGCACCCTGGGCGAGACCGGCAAGTTCAGCGAAACCACGCCGTACGCCCCGAATTCCCCGTATTCGGCGTCGAAGGCCGCTTCGGACCACCTGGTGCGTGCCTTCCACCACACCTACGGGCTGCCGGTGCTGACCACCAACTGCTCCAACAACTACGGCCCGTATCACTTCCCGGAGAAGCTGATCCCGCTGGTGATCGCCAAGGCGCTGGCCGGCGAGCCGCTGCCGGTGTACGGCGATGGCAAGCAGGTGCGCGACTGGCTGTTCGTTTCCGACCACTGTGAGGCGATCCGCACCGTGCTGGCCAAGGGCAAGGTCGGCGAGACCTACAACGTCGGCGGCAATTCGGAAAAGCAGAACATCGAAGTGGTGCAGGCGATCTGCGCCCTGCTGGACCAGCGCCGCCCGCGCGCGGATGGCCAGCCGCGCAGCAGCCAGATCACCTATGTCACCGACCGCCCCGGCCATGATCGCCGCTATGCGATCGATGCGTCCAAGCTGAAGAACGATCTGGGCTGGGAACCGGCCTACACCTTCGAGCAGGGCATCGCCTTTACCGTCGACTGGTACCTGGACAACCAGGACTGGGTCAACGGCGTGCTGGACGGCAGCTACCGTCTGCAGCGCATCGGCACTGCGGCCTGAACCCTGGAGACGACATGACGCAGCGTAAAGGCATCATCCTCGCCGGCGGCTCCGGCACCCGGCTGTATCCGATCACCAAGGGCGTCAGCAAGCAGCTGCTGCCGGTGTACGACAAGCCGATGATCTACTACCCGCTCAGCGTGCTGATGCTGGCGGGCATCCGCGAAGTTCTGATCATCAACACCCCGCACGAGCAGGCGCTGTTCCAGCAGCTGCTGGGCGACGGCTCGCAGTGGGGTATGGACATCCAGTACGCGGTGCAGCCGAGTCCGGACGGCCTGGCCCAGGCCTACCTGATCGGCCGCGACTTCGTCGCCGGCAAGCCGAGCTGCCTGGTGCTGGGCGACAACATCTTCCACGGCCACGGCCTGCGCGAAGTGCTGCGCAACGCCGACCAGCGAGAGCAGGGCGCGACCGTATTCGGTTACTGGGTCAACGACCCGGAACGTTACGGAGTAGCCGAGTTCGATAAGGACGGCAGGGTCATCGATCTGGTCGAGAAGCCGGAGAATCCGCGTTCGAACTACGCGGTGACCGGCCTGTACTTCTACGATGGCAATGCCAGCGACTATGCGGCCGAGCTCAAGCCGTCGCCGCGTGGCGAGCTGGAGATCACCGATCTGAACCAGCGCTACCTGCGCGAGGGCCACCTGCACCTGGAGGCCCTCGGCCGTGGCTATGCCTGGCTCGATACCGGCACGCACCAGTCGCTGCTGGAGGCCTCCAACTTCATCGAGACCATCCAGACCCGCCAGGGCCTGCAGGTCTGCTGCCCGGAAGAAATCGCGTTCGGCAAGGGCTGGATCAACGCCGAGCAGCTGGAAGCACTGGCTGCGCCGCTGATCAAGAATGGCTACGGCCAGTACCTGCACAAGCTTGCCCTGCGTGGAGTCGTTCCGTGAAAGTGATTGAAACCAAGTTGCCCGGTTGCGTGGTGATCGAGCCGGCGGTGTTCGGCGATGCCCGCGGTTATTTCTTCGAAACCTGGAACGCCGAGCGCTTTGCTGCGCTGGGCCTGCCGGACCGTTTCGTGCAGAGCAACGTGTCGACGTCCGCGCAGGGCGTGCTGCGCGGCCTGCATTACCAGTGGCCGCGCCCGCAGGGCAAGCTGGTCAGCGTGCTCGAAGGCGAGGTCTATGACGTGGCCGTCGACATCCGTCGTGGCTCGCCGACCTTCGGCCAGTGGGAAGCGGTGGTGCTGAGCGCGGAGAACAAGAAGCAGTTCTGGATTCCGGAGGGCTTCGCCCACGGTTTCGCCGTGCTGTCCGAGCGTGCGGTGTTCAGCTACCTGTGCACCGAGGTTTACCTCAAGGACTTCGATGCTGGCGTGCGCTGGAACGATGCGGACATCGCCGTGGACTGGCCGATCAGCGCACCGACCTTGTCGGCCAAGGACGAGAACGCACCGTTCCTGAAGGGCATTGCTGAAGACCGCCTGCCGGTCTACGTGCCATGACCGTGCTGGTGTTCGGTGGCAACGGCCAGGTCGGCCAGGAGCTGCTGCGCGCGCTGGCACCGCTGGGCAAGGTGGTCGCGACCACCCGCAGCGGCGTCCTGCCCGACGGAAGTACCTGCGAAACAGCCGATTTCGGCCAGCCCGACAGCCTGCCGGCATTGCTGGACCGCGTGCAGCCCTCGCTGGTGGTCAATGCGGCCGCCTATACCGCCGTTGATCGTGCCGAGCAGGAGGTTGAAGCTGCCTTCGCCGCCAATGCGCAGGCGCCGGGCGTGATCGCGCGCTGGTGTGCGGCACATGGCGTGCCGTTCGTGCATTACTCCACCGACTACGTGTTCGATGGCCAGGGCAGCGCGCCCTACCGCGAGGACGAGCCGACCGCACCGCTGGGCGTGTATGGCACCAGCAAGCGCGATGGCGAGGACGCGGTGCGTGCGGCCGGTGGCCGCCATCTGATTTTCCGCACGGCGTGGGTGTATGCCTCGCACGGCGCGAATTTCCTGCGCACCATGCTGCGCGTCGGGGCCGAGCGCGATGCGTTGCGGGTGGTGGCCGACCAGGTCGGCACGCCGACGCCTGCCGCGCTGATCGCCGATGTCACCCTGCAGGCGTTGCAGCATCCCGGGCAGCTGTCCGGGACCTGGCACCTGACCGCCAGCGGCCAGACCAGCTGGCATGGTTTTGCCGAGGCGATCTTCGCCGAAGCGTTGGCTACCGGCGTGTTGGCCAAGGTGCCGACGGTCGAGGCGATTCCCAGCTCCGAGTATCCGACCCCGGCCAAGCGTCCAGCCTGGTCGGTGCTGGACAACCGCAAGCTGCAGCAGGATTTCGGTATCGTGCTGCCAACCTGGCAGGACGGCCTGAAGCGGGTGATGGCGGAGCTGGCCTGATGGCCGTAGCGCCGGGCCGTGCCCGGCGATGCCGCGCGGCCGGGCCGATCAGGAACGGGTCAGAGCCCGCTGCGCAGCAACCGGATCCGACCCCGGGCAAACCTCAACTGCGCCCGTAGGTATCCTCGAAGCGCACGATGTCATCCTCGCCGAGGTAGCTGCCGGACTGCACTTCGATCAGTTCCAGCGGCAGCTTGCCCGGGTTGCGCAGGCGGTGGGTCACGCCCAGCGGAATGTAGGTGCTCTGGTTCTCGCTGAGCAGGATCACTTCATCGCCACGGGTCACCTCGGCGGTGCCACTGACCACGATCCAGTGCTCGGCGCGATGGTGGTGCATCTGCAGGCTGAGCGTGCCACCGGGCTTGACCGTGATGCGCTTGACCTGGAAGCGCTCGCCGTTGTCGATCGAATCGTAGGCGCCCCACGGGCGATAGACCTTGCGATGCCAGGTGGCCTCGCTGCGGCCTTCGGCCTTCAGCTGTGCCACCACGGTCTTGACCTCCTGCATGCGGTCGGCTTTGCCGACCAGTACGGCATCGTCGGTCTCGACCACGATCACGTCATCGAGGCCGACCATGGCCACCAGGCGCTGGCCGTAGGCATAGGTATTGCGGCAGTCGATGGCGATCACGTCGCCCTGGTGGGCATTGCCATCGCCGTCCTGCTGCGAGACATCGCGCAGCGCAGTCCACGAACCGACATCGTTCCAGCCCGCATCCAGTGGAATCACCACCGCATCGGCGGTCTTCTCCATCACCGCGTAGTCGATCGAATCGGACGGAACGGCAGTGAAGGCGTCCTTGTCCAGGCGGGTGAAGTCGGCGTCGCGGCGGGCCTGCTGCCAGGCCTGGCGGCTGCCAGCCAGCATCGCGGGCTGGAAGCGTTCCAGCTCCTGCAGGTAGCGCGAGGCCTTGAACAGGAACATGCCACTGTTCCAGTAATACTGGCCGCTGCTGACATAGCCGGTCGCGGTATCCAGGTCGGGCTTCTCGACGAAGCGCTCGACCGCACGCAGGCCCTGGCCATCGGCGGCCTTGATGTAGCCGTAGCCGGTTTCCGGTCCGGTCGGCACGATGCCGAAGGTGACCAGCTTGCCGGCCTCGGCAGCGCCGGCTGCCGCCTGCACGGCGCTGCGAAATGCGGTCTCGTTGGTGATCACGTGGTCGGACGGCAGCACCAGCAGCAGGGCGTCGGCACCGTCGCGGGTGGCTTCCAGCGCGGCCACTGCGATCGCCGGGGCCGTGTTGCGGCCGACCGGCTCCAGGATGATCGCGGCCGGCTCGGCGCCAACCTGCTGCAGCTGCTCGGCGGCGACGAAGCGATGCTCTTCGTTGGCGATCACCAGCGGTCCGCGCGCGGCGATCGGCGCCACGCGCTTCCAGGTGGCCTGCAGCATCGTCAGTTCGCCCGCCAAGGGCAGGAACTGCTTCGGATACGCCTCGCGCGAAAGCGGCCACAGGCGGGTACCGGATCCACCGGACAGGATGACGGGCTGGATGCTGCTCATGCGTTCCTCGGTTACTGCTGGATGAGGCGGGAGATGTCGTCGGTGCGCGCCTGCATCAGCGCGGCATCGCCCCGGGCTTCGACATTCAGGCGCAGCAGCGGCTCGGTGTTGGAGCTGCGCAGGTTGAAGCGCCAGTCGCCGAAGTCGGCACTGATGCCATCGGTGTGGTCCAGCGTGGGCGACTGCGCCGCGAAGTGCTCCATCACGCGCGCGACGGCGGCCTTGGCATCGCTGACCTTGAAATTGATTTCGCCGCTGCAGGGGTAGGCAGCCATGCGGTCTTCGACCCAATCGGCCAGCGAGCGCCCGCTTTCGGAAACCAGCTGGGCGATCAGCAGCCACGGGATCATGCCCGAGTCGGCATAGGCGAACTCGCGGAAATAGTGGTGGGCGCTCATCTCGCCGCCGTACACCGCGTCTTCGGCGCGCATCTTTTCCTTGATGAAAGCGTGGCCGCTCTTGCACTGCACCGGTACGCCGCCGGCCTGTTCGACCATGTCCACGGTGTTCCAGACCAGGCGCGGGTCGTGCACGACCTTGCCGCCGGGGTTGCGCGCCAGGATTGCCTTGGCCAGCAGGCCGACCAGGTAGTAGCCCTCGATGAAGCGGCCGGTGTGGTCGAAGAAGAAGCAACGGTCGAAGTCACCATCCCAGGCAATGCCGAAATCGGCGCCGTGTTCGCGCACCGCGTCGGCAGTGGCGGCGCGGTTCTCCGGCAGCAGCGGGTTGGGAATGCCGTTGGGGAAGCTGCCGTCCGGTTCGTGGCAGATGCGGATGAACTCGAACGGCAGGTGCGGTGCCAGCAGGTCGACGATGGCACCGGCGCCGCCGTTGCCGGCGTTGACCACCAGCTTCAGTGGGCGCAGCTTGCCAGCATCGACATAGCTCAGCAGATGCTGGATATACGCGCTCTTGTCGTGCCGGGCGCTCTGCGCGGCACGCGGCGGTTGCGCCTCGGACGTGTCGGCGGCGACCGCATCGGAAATCGCGAACAGGCCGGTATCGGAGCTGATCGGCCGCGCGTTCTCCTTGACCAGCTTCATGCCGTTGTAGTCCATCGGGTTGTGGCTGGCGGTGACCATCACGCCGCCGGCCGCGCCCAGATGGTCGGTCTGGAAATAGACTTCTTCCGTGCCGCACAGTCCGATGTCGATCACCTCGCGCCCGGTACCGCGCAGGCCTGCGGCCAATGCATCCTGCAGCGCGGGGCTGGTCAGGCGCACATCATGGCCGAGGACCACTGGACCGGGAGCGAGCTGCGCGGCCAAGGCGACGCCGATGCGGCGGGCCAGGTCTTCGTTCAGTTCTTCCGGCACACGGCCGCGGATGTCATAGGCCTTGAAGGCGGGCAGAGGCATTGATAGGGATCCTTGGGGAACTCAGCCCACGATTGTAGTCCCAGTCCTGTATGGGAATCGTTTCCATGCCGCAACGCCACGTGACTGGCGTCCGAGGGTCAGGTTCGCGTCGACCGCTTGCCCGCTTTACGCAAACGCTTGCCGGGCAGGCCCGGCAACGGCGCCAGCAGCGCCTGCACGTCTTCTTCGCTGAAGCGCGGCCCCGTAGCGCCGCCGCCTTCGAGAATGGAGTCGGCCAGCGTGGCCTTGCGCTCCTGCAGCTCGGCAATCCGTTCTTCGATGCTGCCTGCGGCGATCAGCCGGTAGACGAACACCGGCTGCTGCTGGCCGATCCGATGGGCGCGATCGCTGGCCTGGTTTTCGGCCGCTGGGTTCCACCACGGGTCGAAGTGGATGACGGTATCGGCGGCGGTCAGGTTCAACCCGACGCCACCTGCCTTCAGGCTGATCAGGAATACCGGCACTTCGCCCTGCATGAAGCGCTGCACGGGCGTGGCCCGGTCCTGGGTGTCGCCGGTCAGGGTCACGTAGGCCAGGCCCAGATCATCCAGCGCCTGCGCGATCAACGCCAGCATGCCGGTGAACTGCGAGAACAACAGGATGCGCCGGCCCTCCTCGACCATCGACGGCAGCATCTCACGCAGCAGGTCCAGCTTGGCTGAGCCCGCATTGCGCGCCGGGGCATCACCAGGCAGCAGGCGCGGATCGCAGCAGACCTGGCGCAACTTCAGGAGTGCATCCAGCACCACGATATGGCTGCGCGCCAGTCCGCTGCCGCTGATGGCCTCGCGCACCTGCTTTTCCATCGCTGCGCGCACGGTTTCATAGAGATCACGCTGGCCGCCCTCCATTTCCACCGCGCGGGTAATGAGAGTCTTGGGCGGAAGCTCTGACGCCACCTGGTCCTTGCGCCGGCGCAGGATGAACGGACGCAGCCGTTGCGCCAGCAACGTGGCGCGGCGGTGGTCGCTGCCGCGTTCGATCGGATGGCGCCAATGCTGGTTGAACTGTTTCTCGCTGCCTAGCAGGCCGGGCAGCAGGAAGTCGAACTGCGTCCACAGTTCGCCCAGGTGGTTTTCCAGCGGCGTGCCGGTCAGGCACAGCCGGTGGCGCGCCTGCAGCGTGCGCAGGGTGATGGCCGCGCGTGACTTCGGATTCTTCACCTGCTGGGCTTCATCCAGAATCAGCAGATGGTAGGCATGTGCCTGCAGCGCCTGCTCGTCGCGCCACAGCAGAGGGTAGGTGGTCAGTACAAGGTCGTGCCCGGGAATCGCCTCGAACAGCGTTTCACGTGCCGGCCCGTGCAGGGTCAGCACGCGCAGGCCCGGGGTGAAGCGTGCCGCTTCGTTCTGCCAGTTGTGCAGCAGCGAAGTGGGCACCACCAGCAGCGCCGGACGGTCCAGGCGACCGGTTTCCTTCTCGACCAGCACATGCGCCAGCGTCTGCACGGTTTTGCCCAGGCCCATGTCATCGGCCAGCACGCCCCCCAGGCCCTGCTGGCGCAGGTACTGGAGCCACGACAGTCCTTCGCGCTGATAGGGACGCAGCGTCGCCACCAGCCCTGCCGGCGGCGGCACTTCACCCAATGCGGGTGCCTGCATCAGCCGCTGCACCAGCGCCTGGGTGTCCTTGCGCCCCCGGAACTGCAGGCGCGCCGTGTCCTGCAGCGCCTGCAGGCGGCCACGGTCAAGCGCAGACAGGCGCAGCGGCGCGCCACGCTGGGCGAACAGGTCCGCCAACAGGGCCATGATCGGCTTCAGTCGTGCGGCCCGCAATGCCAGGCGCGTGTTGTCGCCCGTCGTCAACAGGATGTTCTCATCGTCGCCGATGGCGTCCAGCTGGCCACGCATCCAGCGGGGATCGGACTGCAGCACCTGTTGCAGCAGCGGAACCATCGACACGTTGCGGCCTTCCACCTGGATGTCCAGGCCCAGGCGGAACCAGCCCGCATCCGCCGGGTCCGCCTGGATGTCCAGGTCGATCTCATCCACCCAGGTGATGCGATGGCGGAAATCGTCGTCCGTCTCCACCTTCCAGCCCAAGGCTTCCAGGCGCGGCACGTCGTCCAGCAGAAACCGTGTCCAGTCATGGGTGCGCAGCTGGAACTGAGGTCCAGCGCCCTCCAATGGCGCCCGCGGGGCCGTGTCGCGATATAGCCCCACCGTGCGCAGCTCGGCCTCGCGGCGTGATTCCTCAGCCAGGTCGCGAGGCAGCAGCGCAAGCTGGCCCTCCGGATCGTGTGCGAACAGGCTCGGATCATCCAGGAACCGGATGTGCTCGCCGTATTCGAAGGCCACGGTCGCGACATCGGCCCACTGCGAAGGGTCGCGGCGGCCAAGCCATGCCGGCCGGAACTCGATCGTATGCAGGCGCAGCACGGGAATCATCGAGGTGATCTGCAGGGTGGGCAGCGTGTCGCTTGCACCGGGGCGCGGCAGCGCAGAGTCGATCTGCTGCAGCATCTGTGCGACCACCGACGCTTCATTGGGTAACAAACTGGGCAGGCTCAGGAAGGCGTCGGCGTCCTCGGGCCTGACATCCAGCAGCAGTGGGCCGACCTCGCCGGTGACCGGATCCAGATAGCACGCGCTCCGGCCCAGGACCATGCCTCTGGCGCCGCCCTCCACGCTCAACGTGGGTTCCAGCAGCGTCGCGCCCTGCGCCATGTCAACGGCCCAGCCCAGTTCGCCGCGGCGTGGAGCGCCCGACCGGGCCGGCACGTCCTGCGTACCGCATGAGACCCAGCCATGGCCGCTTGAGACGATCAGCTGCAGGGTGGCCGCGAAGTCGATCCATTCGTCTTTCGTCGCGGGCTGCCGCTGGGTGCGTAGCTGGATCATCACCGCCAGATCAGTCGGGGTGAGGTATGCGGGGGGCTCCAGCAGCAGGTCTGCGGTGATATCCATCCACTTGCCCGGGTTGATCGCACCATCGGCACCGTACTTGACGCGCCGGACCAGCACGGCGGGGCGATGGTTGTAGGTGGACAGTTCGAAGATGACACCGTTCCGGCGTGGCGGAGCCGGCTGGATCCGGGTGCTCTGCCAACGCGAGAGATCCGCCAGCAATTCAGCACGCGGCGGTTGCGCCAGGTCCTGTACGGTCAGGGGGCTCTCATCCATGGCCAGCGGTTCCAGCATGTGGGAGACCAGCACCGCCGCCACATGCTTGCAGGCGCGGCCGACGGGGCAGGAGCAGGCACTCTGCAGGCGGCTGCGCGCGGTGCGCATACTGGCGGCCAGATCGATCTCCACGTGGTAGGGATGCTTGGCCGAACCTTGCACCTCGGCCGTCAGCAGACCCTCGCGAAGTTGCCGGTTGCGCACGCCACCCAGGCACTGCTCGCTTTTCTGCAGTGTCCATTCGTCGATCCAGCGGAACAGGTCTTCGTCGGTGAAGGTCAGCGTCATCGTAGATGGACGGGCGCAGGCGATGAGGCACCCTTCTGGGTGGAATCAGCCATTCTACCCAATGCCCGCCCGGCGCTTCGTCAATGCTGCGGCGCATCCAGGCCCTTCGCCGCCCTCCAGCTAGAATGCTGTCATCCTCAACGTGCAGGGCAGTACAGCAATGCAGCAATCGACTTCCAGCGGCAAGCGCAGCAAGCGCTACGCCAGTGCGGCGGAGGCCTTGCAGGGCGTGGTCGCCCACGGCCAGACCCTGGCCGTGGGCGGCTTTGGCTTGTGCGGCATTCCCGAGGCGCTGATCGCTGCGCTGCGCGACAGCGGCGTCAAGGACCTGACCGTGATCTCCAACAATGCCGGCGTCGATGGCTTCGGCCTGGGCCAGCTGCTGGAAACGCGGCAGATCAAGAAGATGATTTCGTCCTACGTGGGCGAGAACAAGGAATTCGAGCGGCAGTTCCTGGCCGGTGAGCTGGAGCTGGAATTCAACCCGCAGGGCACCCTGGCCGAGCGCCTGCGTGCCGGCGGCGCGGGCATCCCCGCGTTCTTCACTGCCACCGGCTACGGCACGGTGGTGGCCGAGGGCAAGGAAACCCGCGAATTCGACGGCAAGCACTACGTGATGGAGACCGCGTTGCGCGCCGACGTGGCGCTGGTCAAGGCCTGGAAGGCCGACGAGGCTGGCAACCTTGTGTTCCGCAAGACCGCGCGCAACTTCAACCCGGCCTGCGCGATGGCCGGCAAGGTCTGCATCGTGGAAGTGGAAGAGGTGGTGCCGGTCGGCGCCATCGACCCGGACCAGGTGCACCTGCCGGGCATCTATGTGCACCGCATCGTGCACAACCCGCATCCTGAAAAGCGAATCGAACAGCGCACCATCCGCGCGGAGGGCAACTGACATGGCGTGGACCCGTGACGAGATGGCGGCACGCGCTGCCCAGGAGCTGACCGACGGCGCCTACGTGAACCTGGGCATCGGCCTGCCGACGCTGGTTGCCAACCACATTCCCGAAGGCGTGGACGTATGGCTGCAATCGGAGAACGGCCTGCTCGGCATCGGCCCGTTCCCGACCGACGCTGAAGTTGACGCCGACCTGATCAATGCCGGCAAGCAGACCGTCACCGCGCGTGCCGGTGCCAGCTACTTCGGCAGCCACGACAGCTTCGCGATGATCCGCGGTGGCCATGTGAACCTGGCCATCCTTGGTGCCATGCAGGTGACCGACAAGGGCGACCTGGCCAACTGGATGGTGCCCGGCAAGATGGTCAAGGGCATGGGCGGCGCCATGGACCTGGTGGCTGGCGTGCAGCGTGTGGTGGTGCTGATGGAGCACACGGCCAAGAACGGCGAGCACAAGATCCTGGCCGAATGCACGCTGCCGTTGACGGGTGTTGGTGTGGTCGACCGCATCATCACCGACCTGGCCGTGTTCGACGTGACCGATACTGGTCTGCAGCTGGTGGAAGCCGCGCCGGGCGTCAGCGATCAAGAGCTGAAGGAAAAGACCGGCGTTGCGTTCCAGCGCGACTGATCGATACGGGCGAGGGGGCGCGTTGTGCCCCCTCCATGTCAGCTGCGTCGGGCGTAGGCGTACTCGTCGCTGCTGGCATCGGCCTCGCCGAGGCAGGCTGCGGCTGTCGTGATGCGCAGTCCAGCGTGTTCACAGCACGCACCCAATACACGTTCAACGGCATGGGCCAGTGTTCC
This sequence comes from Stenotrophomonas sp. 3diitr2024, assembly GCF_042136455.1. Taxonomy (NCBI): domain Bacteria; kingdom Pseudomonadati; phylum Pseudomonadota; class Gammaproteobacteria; order Lysobacterales; family Lysobacteraceae; genus Stenotrophomonas; species Stenotrophomonas sp. 3diitr2024. The sequence continues at coordinate 10,213 of NZ_JBHHMJ010000681.1, read as the reverse complement.
ATCGATCTGGCCCTGCTCGATGTCGAATGCGCTGCGATACAGGTGCGCGTCCAATAATGGGCGCAGGGCCTGAAGCCGCCACCAGCCCATACTGCCGGCGCCGAATCGACTGGTGTCCACGGGGGGGGGCAGTCCAAGCCGCGCCTGCAGCCGTGCCAGTAGGGGGCCATTGCCACCGACGAATTCGGCAACGGGAAGCAGATGCCCTTCGGCCACCACCATGCCCAGTCCGGGGTCGGCCTGGAAGGCGGCAAGGATGCGTGCGGCGCGTCCGCCCTGTACCAGCCGTTGCAGTAGTTCCTGCCGCCATTGGTCGCCATCTGCGCGATGGGTTGAGCGTTTCGTGTGCAGTTTCAGCACCACTTCGTGCCCTGCCTGGAGGAGCCGTTCGGCGACCTCCAGGAACGGCAGGATGTCGCGACCGTGATTGTCCACGGCCACCACCTCACCCTCAAGTCCGTGTGCCACCAGGGCCTGCCGAACCTGATCGATCTGCGTAACCGGCGTGGTCACTACGATTGTCCAGTCCAGTGCTGCCTCGCGCAGCGCGGACAGCACCTCCGGCAGCGTTTCCAGGTACCAGGCATGGAGATGTACTGCCGGTGCCGGACGCGGTGCCGGCGCCGGCAACAGCGCCTCACGGGTGGCCTGCAGCCAGGCATGGCCGAGGCGGGCATCCGGTTCCAGCACGGCACCTTCAGCCCACTCGTTCCAGGCGTTTATGAACACCAGTCGCTGCGCCTGCGGTGCTGCGGAGAGGCGTTCATGGATCGTGGTGCGCAACCAGTCACGGTAACCACGTGGTGAAGCGTGCAGGTACACGCGGCCGCGACCGGAACGTCGGGCCTCGTTGTCCCAACCGGGGTTGACCCCGGGATAGAGCGGGTAATCGGGCAGCGGACGGGCGGCGATTCCGCTGGCCAGTTCGCGCCAGTCGCGCACGTCGCCATTGAAGTCGGGATTGAGCAGCCACTGCTGCGCCGAAAGTGAGCGCGGATTACTCATGTTGGGCGGGAACTCGACCGCCGCATCGAATCCGATGTCGCGCGGGTCGGGGCGCTCGAAGCCCTGGACGTAGGCCAGGTGGATCTCGCCTACACCGTTGTCGCGGCACCAGCGGCGCCAGCGCTCGGCAGTCGCACTGGCGTCGGGCAGCAGGTTCGGGCGATAGACCAGCAGCATCGGCCGCCCCTCGACCTTCAATGCACGGCGGTCGCGCAGGTAGGGCGCGACATGTGCGATGAAGGCCAGATCGTCCTCAGCGCTGTGCTGCTGGCCGATCAGGATATCGTCGTCGCGGCCGTCCCAGCGTCGCGCCCAGTTTTCATTGGCCCAGCACAGGCAGAACTGCAGTTCGATGCTGTCGTCGGCCAGCCATTGGCGCAGCGGGTCTTCCATCAGCGTGCGGCCGCTGAACCAGTAGTAATAGAAGCAGAACGCGCCGATGCCATGCTCGGCGGCAAGCTGCGCCTGGTCACGCATCACCTGCGGGTTGCGCAGGTCATAGAAACCCAGATCGGCCGGAAGCCGCGGTTGGATGTGGCCTTCGAACTGTGGCAGCGCTCGGGTGACGTTGCGCCATTCGGTGAAGCCCTTGCCCCACCAAGCGTCATTCTCTGGGAAGGTGTGGAACTGCGGGAGGTAGAACGCGACCAGCGTGGCGGGCATCGGCTCCGGCAGCGCGGCCTTCTGGTGCCGGCGGTAGCCGATCGCGGCCTCGTCGGCGCGCCAGCGCAGTTGCGCGCTGGCCCGCAGCCCGCCCGTGCCCTGCTGTCCCTTCGGTGGCGGGGGCACCCAGTCGCCGTGCCGGGCCAGCCAGCGGGTACGCAGGCGGTCGCGCTGTGCCTGCGACAGCGGCAAGGCGCGGAACACGGCGCGCAGCAACGGGAACAGTGATTGACGCACGCTCATCGGGCGAGTACCCGCAACTGGTGGCAATCGGACGGTATCGGCATCTGGGCAACGGTCATGGAGCCATTTTCAGTGCTGGCGGCGATGACGGCAAACGCCGCCGTGCTAGCGTGTGAACATGCTGTTCCCCCACGACCTGCCCGACGCCGACGTCCAGCACCTGCCGGGCTGGCTGGCCGCTGCCGACGCCGACCAGCTCATGGGGGCGTTGCAGGCCGACGTGCGGTGGGAGGTCCACCGCATCCGGATGTTCGGCAACTGGGTGGATTCGCCGCGGCTGAGCTGCTGGATCGGCGACCCGCAGGCGCGCTACCGCTACTCCGGTGCCGAGTTCGTGCCGCATCCGTGGCCGCCTGTGTTGCAGGCCGTGCGCGAGCGCCTGCGGGCCGAAGGCTACGGCCGCTTCAACAGCGTGCTGCTGAACCGCTATCGCGGCGGCGGCGACTACATGGGCTGGCACAGCGATGACGAGCCGGAGCTGGGGCCGGCCCCGGTGATCGCGTCGCTGAGCCTGGGTGCGGCGCGCCGTTTCCTGCTGCGCCGACGCGACGATCCGGCGCGCAAGGCCGAGTTCGTGCTTGGCCATGGTGACCTGCTGCTGATGGCCGGGCAGACCCAGCGCTTCTACCAGCACGCGTTGCCGAAGATGACGCGGGTGCAGGGCGAGCGCATCAACCTGACGTTCCGCTGGATTACCCCACGTTGACGAAGAAGGGGTCAGATCTTTTCCGGCAGGAAAGGGATCTGACCCCGCAACCACGTGCCCGGCGAATGCGGAGATCAGCGTGCAACGTTCGGCTGGTCGGCCTGGCCGCTGGTCAACGTCCAGCCCACCATGTCCTGCGCCAGCTGCTGCAGGCCACGCTCGAACGCCGCGGTCACCGCCGGTATGTCGGTGCTGCCGACCGGCTGCGCCTGGCGGAAGGTGCGGTCGGCCACCACGCGCTGGTCGGCGACATGGATCAGCTTGGCGCTGACCTCGATCACCACGGTCGGCGTGGCCTGGCCCTGGTAATCCGATTCGAAGCGGCGCACGTCGGTGGACAGCTTGTAGTCGGCGCGGATGCCGGCAGTGCTGCGGGCCACGCCGCGGATGCGGCCGGAATCCTCGAAGCCACGCAGCAAAGTGTCCTCGATCATGTCGGTGGCCGGCTGCGCCCAGCTGGCCCCCTTGTAGATCTCAAGCTGGGAGGGTGTCGGCCGCACATTGATGCGCGGGCTGTCGACCATGCGCGCGGCGCTGGGCTTGGCCAGCACCAGCTGCCAGCTGGCCTGCGGCCACGCCGGGTCCGCCTTGACCTGCACGGACGGCGAGTACAGCGTCACCGCGGTTTTCTCGCTGCTGCCGAGGATGGAGCAGCCGCCCAGCAGGGTGACCATCGAAGCGGCCAGCAGCAGGCGCGGAAGGGTGGTCGGGCTCATTTGGGTTCGAACTCCTTCGGTGCGTCGCGGCCCAGCAGGTAGCGCGCGGGGTTGTTCTCGAGGCGGTCGCTGACCCGGCGCAGGTCGCGGATCAGGCCGCGCAGTTCGGTCAGCGTCGGGCCCAGCTGGCCAAGGCCATCGTTGGCAAAGCTGTTGATCGCGGCGCGGTTCTCGCCAAGGATCGAATCGGCGTTGCCGGCGGCCGAATCGAGCTTGGCCAGGGTCGTGTCGAGCTTGTCGATGATGCCGGGCAGCTGCTGCACCAGGTTCCTGTCCAGGCGCTCGATGGTGCCGTTGGTGGTCTTCAGCGTGGTGTCCAGGCTGCGGGCGGCATCGCGCGCGCTGAGCAGCAGCGCCTGCGTACCCTGGTCACGGTCGGCCAGGCCACCACTGATCGTCTCCAGGTTGGCCAGCGTCGCGTTGATCGAGGCCACGTTGCGGTCGCTGAGGATCTGGTCCATGCGCTCGACGATGCGGTTGGCCACGTCGGTGATGTTCTGCAGCGCCGAGGGCGTGGTCGGGATGATCGGTGCCGGATCCTTGTTGACCGTGGTCAATGCCGGCGACTGCGGCGTGCCGCCGCTGAGCTGGATGATCGACGGGCCGGTCAGGCTGGTGATCGCCAGCTTGGCGCGGGTATCGGTCTTGACCGGCGTGTTGGAGTTCAGGCGGATGCGCGCGACCACCTGGCGCGGGTCGTCCGGCACCAGGTTCAGTTCGGTGATCGAGCCCACCGCGATGCCGTTGTACTGCACCGGGCTGCCCACCGACAGGCCGGTCACCGCTTCGCGGAACACCACGCGGTACTCCTGCCAGGTGCGGTCGGAGGAGTACTTGGCCGCCCACAGGCCGAAGGCCAGCAGGGCCAGGCCGGTGATCAGGGTGAACGCGCCGATCAGCACGTAGTTGGCTTTGGTTTCCATGGCTCAGGCACTCTCGATCTGTTCGCCACGCGCGGCGCGCGCGCGGGGTCCGTGGAAGTATTCCTGGATCCACGGATGATCCAGTTTCTCGATGTCGGGCAGCGGCGCATTGGCCACCACCCTGCGGTCGGCCAGCACGGCGACGCGATCGCAGATGGCGTACAGCGTGTCCAGGTCGTGGGTGATCAGGAACACGGTCAGCCCCAGCGCTTCCTGCAGCGTCTTGATCAGGCGGTCGAACGCGGCCGCGCCGATCGGGTCGAGCCCGGCGGTGGGTTCGTCCAGGAACAGCAACGGCGGATCCAGCGCCAGCGCCCGGGCCAGGCCGGCGCGCTTGCGCATGCCGCCGGACAGCTGCGAAGGCAGCTTGTTGATCGCGTCGGCAGGCAGGCCGGCCAGTTTCACTTTCAGCAGCGCCAGTTCGTAGTGCCAGCGCTCGGGCAGTTCGCGGTGGTGTTCCTTCAATGGAACCTGGACGTTCTCACCCACGGTCAGCGACGAGAACAGGGCACCGTCCTGGAACAGCACGCCGGTATTGCGTTCGATGTGCAGGCGGCTCTCGGCGTCGTCGGCACGCGCATCGCGGCCGAGGACTTCGATCTGCCCAGCATCCGGCACACGCAGGCCGAGGATCGAGCGCATCAGCACCGACTTGCCGGTGCCGGAGCCGCCGACCACGCCCAGGATTTCGCCGCGGCGTACGTCCAGATCCAGGTCTTCGTGCACGGTCTGGCTGCCGAACCGGTTGACCAGGCCACGCACGCGGATGGCCAGTTCGTGGCCCTGGTCGTCGCGCATGTCGATGGATTCGGGGAGGGCGGATGTGCTCATGTCACCAGTCCATGTGCATGAACCACAACGCCGCGAAGGCGTCGATGATGATCACCAGCGAGATCGTCTGCACCACGCTGGAGGTGGTGCGCTCGCCGACCGACTGCGCGGTGCCCTCGACCTTCAGGCCCTCCAGGCAGCCGATCAGGCCGATCACCAGGGCGAATACCGGCGCCTTCGACAGGCCCACCAGCAGGTGCCGCACTTCCATCGTCTCGTGCATGCGCGCGATGTACATCTGCGGCGGGATGTCGAGGTCGAACGCACCGACGGTGATGCCGCCGGCCAGGCCGGCGATCATCGCGATGAAGGTCAGCAAGGGCAGGGTGACCAGCAGGGCGAGCAAGCGTGGCAGCACCAGCAGGTCGACCGGGTCCAGGCCCAGCGTACGCATCGCATCGATCTCCTCGCGTGCCTTCATCGCACCGATCTGCGCGGTGAACGCGCTGGCGGTACGTCCGGCCAGCACGATCGCGGTCAGCAGCACCGCGAACTCGCGCAGGAAAGCGATGTTGACCAGCTCGACCACGTAGATCTCGGCGCCGAAGTCGCGCAGGATGGTCGAGCCGAGGAACGCGATCACCGCACCCACCAGGTAGGACAACAGCGCCACCAGCGGCACCGCATCCAGCCCGACCTGCTCCATCTGATGCACGGTGGCGGTCAGCCGGAAGCGGCGGGGTTCCTTGACCAGCCGCGCCGCCTTGACCAGGTTCTCGCCGAGGAAACTGCACAGGGCCTTGATGTTGTGGCCGGTGGCGTGGACGCTGACACCCAGCCGCTCAAGCGCGGCCAGCACGCCGAAATCGCGCTTGGCCTTGGGCCGGTCATCGGCCACTTCCTCGATGGTGCACACCAGCGCCTGGTGGTCCGGCCGGAACTGCAGCGCGTCTTCGTGGAGATCGGCGCGATGGGCCACGCGCAGCACCTGCAGCACGCCGGCCGAATCGAGCTGCTCGATGCCGGTGGCATCGATGCCGGTCAGCGCGTCGGGAACGCCGCGCAGGACTTCGGCCGCGGCCAGCGCGGTCTTCAAGGTCCAGGTGCCGGACAGGCGGATCAGGCCCGGGTCGTGGGCATCCTGTTCGAGCTGGGGGGCGAGGTTCGGGGTGACGTGGGCCATTCGGGTCGCAGCATAACCGTTCTGTATCGGGCTTCGCGTCGAACTTGGATGAATTTCTCCGGTGGGCCCCAGCGTAGGTAATACTACGGCGCATGTCCGCAGATGCTCACACGATCCCCACGCCCCAGGCCACCTACGCACAGCGCGTGGCCTTCGTTTCCGAGATCGCCGGACGCCTGCACAGCTATGGCACCACGGCCCAGCGCCTGGAAACGGCGGTGGTTGCACTGGCCCGCCAGCTCGATCTGGATTGTGAACCGTGGTCGAATCCCACCGGCATCATCCTCAGCTTCAGCGATCCGGCCCAGGCGATCGGCTCCAGCGACATCACCCGCGTGATCCGCCTGGCACCGGGTGAGAACGACCTGCACAAGCTCAGCGTTGCCGACCACATCGCCGAAGAAGTGTCCAACGGGCGGATGAGCATCGCCCAGGGCCACACTGCGCTGCGCCAGCTGGACAAGGATCCGGGCCGGCGCGGCAAGCTGCGCACCATCCTGTCGTTCAGCCTCGGCGCGGCGGGCGTGGCGGGCATGTGGAAGCTGCCGTGGCTGGACATCGCCACCGCCGGTGTCATCGGCCTGATGATCGGCCTGCTCGGCATGGTCACCGATCGCCGCCCGGCCACCCGCGAAGCCGCCGAGGCACTGGCCGCGCTGCTGGCCGGCATGGTCGCCACCCTGGTCGCGTCGTTCATTGGTGCGCTCAACCTCAATACGGTGATCATCGCCTCGCTGGTGGTGCTGCTGCCCGGCATGTCGCTGACCAATGCGGTCAATGAGCTGGCCAGCCAGCACTGGGTATCGGGTACCGCGCGCTTTGCCGGCGCGCTGACCACCATCATGAAGCTCAGCGTCGGCGCGATGATCGCGGTGACCCTGGCCGATGTGCTCGGCCTGGATCCGGTGATCCGGGCCGCGCGGCCGCAGGGGCCGTGGGTGGAATGGGGCTCGCTGCTGACCGCCGCATTTGCCTTCGCGATGCTGTTCAAGGCCAATCGCCGCGATTATCCGTGGGTGATTGCCGCCTCGGTGGCCGGTTATGCGATCTCCAAGTTCGGCGGCCACGCCTGGGGCGCACCGGCCGGTATCTTCCTGTCGGCAATGCTGCTGACCGCCGGTGGCAACCTGTTCGGACGCCTGGTCGGGCGTCCGGGCGCGATCATCCGCCTGCCGGGCATCATCATGATGGTGCCCGGCAGCACCAGCCTGCGTGGCGTGCTGACCCTGGTCCAGCAGCAGGACGTGGGCGCCGGCCAGAGCGTGTTTCTCACCGTTCTGAACGTGGTGATGGCGCTGGTGGCGGGCCTGCTGTTCGGTAACCTGCTGATGCCGGCGCGCAAGACACTGTAGAGCCGAGCCCATGTTCGGCTTTGCATATGGATAGCCGAGCGTGGGCTCGGCTCAACATACAGGAAACGCCGGCTTTCGCCGGCGTTTTTCATTGCTCCCCGATCCGGCCTCAGGCCTTCTTGATCAGGAAATCTTCCGGCTTCTTGTTGCCCTTGGCGGTCAGTTCAGCCATCCAGCGCGGCTGCTTGCCACGGCCGGTCCAGGTTTCCTTGGGGTTGGCCGGGTTGCGGTACTTCGGGGCAACCTTGCCCAGCTTGCGGCCGGCGGTCTTCGACGGTGCCTTGGCGACCTTGGCCACCTTGCGCGCGCGCGGGGCCGGGGCGTCGCCGAACAGTTCCTCGATGGTGTAGCCCTCGGTCTTGGCCAGCTTGGTCAGCTGGGCGCGCACCTTGGTGATCGGCCGGCGCTTGGCGACGATGGTCTGCTGCTTCTTGGCGGTACGGATCAGGGCGCCCAGCTCGCGTGCTGACAGGCCGGTCAGGTCAATGCTCATTTACGGTTACTCCGGAAACTAATGTGTGGACGGGACAAGCCAGTCCATGGCGTCGGCGGACAGAATAGAGATGAATTAATCACAGCACAAATGCAGGCAGGACATGCCGTGGCGGCATACCAGCGCCGTGGCGGCGATTTTGACCGGATTATGTCCGCTGCAATATCGGCGAAGGCCGCGGGCAGAAAAAAAAGACCGGGGCAGGCCCGGTCTTTCCACGTCAGCCCTGCAGTCGCTGCAGCAGGGTGGCCTTGTCCAGGCTCTCCGCCTCGCTGGCGCGGCGCGCGCGGTACTCGTAGGTGCCGGCGGCCAGGCCGCGTTCGCTGACCACCACGCGGTGCGGGATGCCGATCAGTTCCATGTCGGCGAACATCGCGCCCGGGCGCAGGCCGCGATCGTCGAGCGCGGCGTCCAGGCCGGCGTCGCGCAGCTCCTGCAGCAGGTTGGCTGCAGCGTCGGCCACGGCGGCATCGCCCTTCGGGTTGATCACGCACACCACGACCTGCCACGGCGCCATCGCGTCCGGCCAGATGATGCCGGCATCGTCATGGTTCTGTTCGATCGCGGCAGCCACCACGCGCGAGATACCGATACCGTAGCAGCCCATCGCCATCACCGCCGCCTTGCCGTTTTCATCCAGCACGGTGGCATCCAGCGCTTCGGCGTACTTGCGGCCGAGCTGGAACACGTGGCCGACTTCGATGCCACGGGCGATCTTCAGTTCACCGCCGTCCACGGCACGATCGCCGGCACGCACGTTGCGGATGTCGGCCACTTCCGGTTCCGGCAGGTCGCGGCCCCAGTTGACGCCGGCCAGGTGGAAACCGGCCTCGTTGGCGCCGACGACGAAGTCGGCCATTGCCGCCACTTCGCGATCGGCGACCACGCGGATGGCCTTGGCCGGCGCGACCGGGCCGAGGAAGCCTGGCACGCTGCCCAGGTGCTCGGCGATTTCCGCCTCGCTGGCGAAGCGTTGCTCGTCCAGCCCGGCCACCTTGGCCAGCTTGATCTCATTGACCTCATGGTCGCCACGCACCAGCACCAGCACGAACTGCTGTGCCTCGCCTTCGCCGGCGATCAGTGCCACCGACTTCACCGTGCGCTGCAGGTCGATGCCGAGCAGGGCCGCGACGTCCTCGCAGGTCTTCTGGGTGGGGGTATCCACCTTGCGCATTGTTTCGGTGGCGGCCGCACGCGGTGCCGGATCGGCGGCGATCGCCGCCTCCATGTTCGCCGCGTAGTCCGAACCGGTGGAGAACACCAGCGCGTCTTCGCCGGAATCGGCGATCACGTGGAATTCCTGCGAGGCATCGCCGCCGATCGCGCCGGAGTCCGCCTGCACCATGCGGAAGTCCAGGCCGAGGCGGGTGAAGATGCGGCTGTAGGCCGACTTCATGTTCTCGTATTCGCGCACCAGGCACTCATCGTGCAGGTGGAACGAATAGGCGTCCTTCATCAGGAACTCGCGCGCGCGCATCACGCCGAAGCGCGGGCGGATCTCGTCGCGGAACTTGGTCTGCACCTGATAGAAGTTCACCGGCAGCTGCTTGTAGCTGGACAGCTCGCTGCGCGCGAAGTCGCAGGCGGCTTCTTCGGCGGTCGGGCTGTAGCAGAACACCTGGTCCTTGCGGTCCTTGATCTTCAGCAGCTGCGGGCCGAACTTCTGCCAGCGGCCGGTCTGCTCCCACAGTTCCTTCGGCTGGATGGTCGGGATCTGGAATTCCACGGCACCGGCCCGGTCCATTTCCTCGCGCACGATGCGCTCGACCTTGCGCAGCACGCGCAGGCCCAGCGGCGACCAGGTGTACAGGCCCGATGCCAGCTTGCGGATCATGCCCGCGCGCAGCATCAGCCGGTGGCTGGTCAGCTCGGCGTCGCTGGGGGTTTCCTTGGTGGTGTGCAGGTGGAACTGGGAGAGGCGCATCGTCGGCTTCGGATAACGGCAGAGATCTCTATTCTGCCAGCCCGGCCGGGGGGAGGGGTATCGGCAGGGCTGCGCCCTGCACCCGCCGTAGTGCCGGCCGCTGGCCGGCAACCTCAGAAGCAACAGCCGAAGCAACAGCGGGTTTCCCGTGGGATGGCGGGGTGGGTCCGGTTGCGGGAGACGCCGTAAACCCATCCATGGGGGCTTGGCCGCGGCATCCATGCCGCGGACACT
>NZ_JBHHMJ010000625.1:0-2645 GCF_042136455.1 Stenotrophomonas sp. 3diitr2024 | reverse complement strand
CCCCCCCCCCCCCCCCCCAACCCCATGAACCGTGATGCGGTCAGATCAACCCTTCACCGGCCAGTGTGCGCAGCCCGTCCTCGTCGAGGATCTCCACTACGTTCAGGTGGGGCAGGGCAATCAGCCCTTGCTGGCGCAGCTTGGTGAAGGTGCGGCTGACCGTTTCCATGGTCAGGCCCAGATGGTCGGCGATGTCGCCTCGGCCCATCGGCAGCGACACGCGCAGGCCGTCGCCGCCCAGCTTGGCCTCGCGCGCGGCCAGGCGCAGCAGGAAATCGGCCAGCTTCTCGGCCGGCTGCAGGCGTGCCAGCGCCAGTGCAGCGTCCTGCGCGGCATCCAGTTCCTGGCAGGCACGCTGCAGCAGCTTGCGCTCCAGGTGCGGGAAGCGGCTGCGGAGCGCCTTCATCTGTGGCAGCGCGACGCGGCAGACACGGCTGTCGGCGATGGCTTCGATGTCGTAGCGGTGATGGTCGCTGCCGCTCAGGCCCAGGTAGTCGCCGGGCAGCACGAAGCCGTTGATCTGGCGGCGGCCGTCGGCCAGGGTGCGTACCAGGCGCAGTGCGCCGGCAGTCAATGTATAGACATGGTCGCGTTCTTCACCCGTGCGGGCCAGCGTGCTGCCCATGCTGACCTGCTGCGAAACGGTGACCTGTTCCAGCGCCTGCACTTCATCGGGCGACAGCGCCGAGCACACCGCAAGGTGGCGAACCGAGCAGTGCAGGCAGTCCAGCGTGGTGCAGGACGGCGAGGCGGGATCGTTGGTGGCGGGCGGAGCGCCGGAAGGCCGTGACATGTTGCGGGGGCGTATCGCGGGCGGGGGAGGGCCTTATGATACTTCAAGCGGCCGTTCGACCCTGCCCGAGGCGGGGGCGCTAGAATGTCGCCCCCTCCCACGTCCCGTTCCAGCAGGAGTTCCGCCCGTGATCAAGCCCCGTACCCCGCCCGGCACCCTTGAACTGCTGCCGCGCGAGCAGATTGCGTTCCAGCGCATGCTGGACGTGATCCGCCGCAACTACGAGCGCTTCGGGTTCCTGCCGGTGGAGACGCCGGTGTTCGAGCTGTCCGACGTGCTGCTGACCAAGTCCGGCGGCGAGACCGAGCGCCAGGTGTACTTCGTGCAGTCCACCGGTGCGCTGGCCAATGCGGCCGAATCGGGCGACCGTTCGCTGCCGGAAATGGCGCTGCGCTTCGACCTGACCGTGCCGCTGGCACGCTACGTCGCCGAGCACGAACACGAACTCACCTTCCCGTTCCGTCGCTACCAGATGCAGCGCGTGTACCGCGGCGAGCGTGCCCAGCGCGGCCGTTTCCGCGAGTTCTACCAGTGCGACATCGACGTGATCGGCAAGGACAGCCTGAGCGTTCGCTATGATGCCGAAGTTCTGGCGGTCATCCACGCCGTGTTCTCGGAACTGCGCATCGGTGACTTCAGCATCCAGCTGAACAACCGCAAGCTCATGCGCGGCTTCTTCGAGAGCCTGGGCGTGGCCGAAGGCGAGCGCCAGCTGGCGGTGCTGCGCGAAGTGGACAAGCTGGACAAGCGCGGCGCCGATTACGTGCGCGAGACGCTGGTGGGCGAGGGCTTCAACATCCCGGGCGAGCAGGTCGAGAAGATCCTGGCGTTCGTGGCCGTGCGTTCGCAGGGCCATGCCGATGCGCTGGCGCAGCTGGCAACGCTTGAAGCCGACGCCGGTTCTTCGGAGATCCTGCGTACCGGCGTGGCCGAACTGCGCGAAGTGCTGCAGCTGGTGCAGGCGCTGGGCGTGCCGGAAACCGCGTACTGCCTGAACTTCTCCATTGCGCGCGGCCTGGACTATTACACCGGCACCGTCTACGAAACCACGCTGACCGACCACCCGCAGATCGGCTCGATCTGCTCGGGCGGCCGCTACGAAGACCTGGCCAGCCACTACAGCAAGTCCAAGTTGCCGGGCGTGGGCATCTCCATCGGCTTGTCGCGCCTGTTCTGGCAGCTGCGCGAGGCCGGCCTGATCGATGGCATCGAGGCCAGCAGCGTGCAGGCGCTGGTGGCGCTGATGGACGAGCAGGGCATGCCGCAGTCGCTGGACATCGCGCGCCGCCTGCGCGCCGGTGGCATCAATACCGAAGTGCAGATGGAGCCGAAGAAGATCGGCAAGCAGTTCCAGTACGCGGCCAAGGCGGGCATCCGCTTCGTGGTGCTGGCCGGTGAGGACGAGCTGGCGCGCGGCGTGGTGGCGGTGAAGGACCTGGTGCGCGAGCAGCAGTTCGAAGTCTCCCGCGACGAGCTGGCCAGCACCCTGCAGGTCGAGCTGGAGCAGTCGAAGGTGATGTAACTGCCGGTTGGCCGCACGCCGACACGCCACGAAACGCCCACCACCCGGTGGGCGTTTTCGTTTCCGGGCCGCGTTCCGGGGTCAGAGCCGTTTTCCTTCAGAAAACGGATCCGACCCCTTGCTGTTCCAACAGCTCGCAGGAAACTGTCGACGGCGGGGTGGGTCCGGAGGCAGGGGTGTCCGCGGCATGGATGCCGCGACCAAGCCCCCATGGACGGGTTTACGGCGTCCCCGCAATCCGACACCGCCCCGCCAAGCCACAGACAACCCAGAGCCGCTTTGGCTTTGGCTTTGGCTTTGGCTTTGGGTTTGGCTTTGGCTTTGGCTGTT
>NZ_JBHHMJ010000618.1:0-3387 GCF_042136455.1 Stenotrophomonas sp. 3diitr2024 | reverse complement strand
TGGGGGCCATTCCAGGCGGTGCAGGTATCGGCAACGTGTGCCGTTGCCCGGGGTTTTGTCAGCGACTGTGGCCGCGACCGGGGTTTCGTACAGTCCGATACAAAGACGATGCGTGGATGGATTGCGCCAGGACAGGCTTGCGGTTACTTCTTCAGCGTGATCTCATCCAGCACCCACATCGCCGGGCGCGTATCGCCGGTGAAGTTGATGCACAGGTCACCCGTGCCCTGCGTGCCCTTCGGCAGCGCCGCACGCAGGGTCACGAAGCCATCGGCATCGGGCGTGGCCGGCAGCGGTACCTGAGCCAGCACCTTGCCCGTGCAATCACCGCGGCGGATCAGCATTTCGCCATGTGCGCTCCGGGCCTTTTCGAAGCGACGCTTGGGTTCATCGTGGGCCAGCTGGAAGTAGTACGGAATGCGGCCCGCGCGGACCTCCACGCTGCCGATGCCGTCCAGCTGCGCCTGCGGCCAGCGCCAGCATGGCTGGAAGATGTCGACGTTGAACACCGCACGCGTTCCCTCGCGCGGGCCGTCGTCTTCCAGGCGCAGCACCAGCCCCTTCTTGCCCACGCAGCTGAGCAGCGCATCGCTGCGGCGGCTGAGCAGCGACTGCGCGGTGAACGTGGCGATGGTCGGCTTCGCGGCCAGCATCTGGCCCTGGTAGAACGCAGCGGCCTGCACGGTGGTCGGCAGCGTCGCGGTCAGCGGCTGCTGGTACAACGGCGACTGCGCGGTCACCGGCTGGCCATCGGTGCTGTAGCGCACTTCATAACCCAGCGGGTTGGCCAGCGATAGGGTCACGGAGTTTTTCGCGCGATCATCGGTGTAGTCCACGCCCACTTCGAACGGGGTCTGCGCGTAGGCCAGGCCCCAGGCACGGTAGCGCTGCAGCTGCGCGGGCAGGCGCGCGAGGAAATCGCGGAAGTCGCGATGTTCCGGCGTACTCCAGCCGGTCTCGGCCACGGCGGCCAGGCGCGGGAACAGGTTGTGCTGCAGGCGCGCGTAGGTGCGCGTGTGCTCGGTAAACATGTTGGCCTGCAGGCCGAGAATGTGCTGGCGCTTGTCGGCCGGCAGCTCGGCCGGCACCGGCTCGAAGTTGTACAACTTGCCGAGGTTGACCTGGGCCGGGCGACCCGGCGGTTCATTCGGCGAGGCCGTCTGCAGGTAATCCAGGTACAGGTATCCCACCGGCGACATGACCACGTCATGGCCGGCACTGGCAGCGGCCAGGCCACCTTCGGTGCCCTGCCACGACATCACCGTGGCCTGTGGCGGCAACCCACCTTCGAGGATCTCATCCCAGCCGATCAGGCGCCGGTCGTGTTCCTCCAGAAACGTCTCCAGGCGCTTGATGATGTGGCTCTGCATGGCCATTTCATTCTTGATGCCCAGTGCACGCATGCGCTGCTGCACCTGTTTCGAGGCTTCCCACTGGTCCTTGACCGCCTCGTCGCCGCCCACGTGCACGTACTTGGCCGGGAACAGCGCGATCACTTCTTCCAGCACGTTCTCGAGGAAGGTGACGGTGCTGTCTTCCACGTTGAACAGGTTCGGGAACACGCCCCATTCGCTGATCGGCTTCAGCGGGGTGTTGATCGAACCCAGTTCCGGGTACGCGGCGATCGCCGCGGTGGCATGGCCGGGCACATCGATTTCTGGAATCACCTGGATATGCAGCCTGGCGGCATAGGCGATCACTTCGCGGATCTGCTCCTGCGTGTAGAAGCCGCAGTACGGATGCTGCTGGCCACTGGCCGGGTCGATGCCGCCGTCGCCGGCCGGCAGGCGGCAGCTGCCCACCTCGGTCAGCTTCGGGTAGCGCTTGATCTCCATGCGCCAGCCCTGGTCATCGGTGAGGTGCCAATGGAAGGTATTGAGCTTGTGCGCGGCCATCGCATCGAGCACGCGCTTGATCTCATCCAGGCTCTGGAAGTGCCGCGCCGAGTCGAGCATGAAGCCGCGCCAGCTGAAGCGCGGCGCGTCCTGGATCTGCACCGCCGGCAGCACGCCGTTGCTGCCGCCGGTGGCGAGCTGGGCGAGCGTGGTCGCGCCATAGAACAGGCCGGTTTCGTTGCCGGCCTGCACCAGCACGCCCTGTGCGGTGCTTTCCAGCGTGTAGCTCTCACCGCTGTCGCGGAAGGTGGGCACGATCTGGAAGCGGATGCCACCGGTCCTGGCCGCCGTCTTGCCCTTGGCCAGCGCCAGGCGCGGGCCACCACTGCGCGCCAGCAGATCGGCGAACTGGGTGGCGACCCGCTGTGCGGCCTCGCCTTCGGCCTGCAGCGCGGTATCGGCGCGTACGGTGATGCCGCTACCCTGGCCGGGCTGCACCGTGGCCGGGGCGGGAATCAGCATCAGGCTGCCGGCACGCAGCTGCGGACCCGGTGCTTCAGCGGCCGGCGTGGGATCAGCGGCGAGTGCGGGCAGTGCCGGCAACAGGGCGAGCAGGCTGCCCAGCAGCACTGCGCTGCGCATCCGGGCGCGGGAAGGCTTGACCATCGGAACGACTCCTTGGAACGGTGCGATGAACGCTATACATGAAAAACGCCGGGCCCGGAATGACCCAGGCCCGGCGTGCGTGCACGACTCGGCGATGTTGCCGCCGCTGGATCAGTACTTGAAGCGGAAGTTGAGGTAGTACTGGCGACCGTTGCTGTAGAACGAGGTCGGGATGGCCGCGGTCTGGTAGTACTTGTAGGTCGGGTTGTTGAGGTTCAGGCCATCCAGGCTGATGCTCAGCCAATCGGTGGCCTTGTAGCTCAGCGATGCCGACAGCGTGCCGAAGTCATCCTGGTAGTACGGGTTGGTGCCCGACAGGCTGATCAGGAACGAGGAACGGCGGGTGTAGCTGACCCGGGCGCCAAAGCGCTCGTTCTCGAAGTAGGCACCCACGTTGTAGGTGTTCTTCGAAGTACCCAGCAGGTTGTGCGAACCATCCGACCAGGTGTGCGAAGTGGTGCCGTTGGCGTAGGTGTAGTTGGCATTGATGCCGAAGTACTCGCCGATCGGCTGCTCGTAGGCCACTTCCACGCCGGTGACCTTGCCGTCGGCATTGATCGGAGTGGAGATCTGGTAGGTCTCAAGCTGGTTGGTCAGTTCGCTGTACAGCTGGCGCGAGACCACGTCGAAGGCGATGTAGTCCTTCAGCTTCATGTGGTACGCGCCCACCGACAGCAGTCCACGCGGCATGAAGTACCACTCCAGGTTGGCATCCAGGTTGGTCGACAGGGTCGGCTTGAGGTTTGGATTGCCGCCACCGCCGGTGCGGTTCAGGTCCGAGCCGTACGAGGAGGCACCCAGCGCCGAGTAGTCTGGCAGGGTCTGGGTCTGCGAGGCGGCGACACGCAGCACCAGCGAGTCGTCCAGGTCGAACTTGATGTTGGCG
>NZ_JBHHMJ010000609.1:0-6362 GCF_042136455.1 Stenotrophomonas sp. 3diitr2024 | reverse complement strand
TCGACTGTCAGTCGACTGCTCTTCGCCGGCCACCGAAACCCCCACACTGCGCGCGCAGTCGACTGACAGTCGACTCTACGGAAAGCAGTAACCCGCCTTCGGCGGCTTACTTGCTGCCGCCTGCCATGGTGGCTGCGGCGTCGATCTCGGCCTGCGCGCGGGCGGCATACAACGTGCCCGGCGGCGGTTGGCGGCTGAAGAAGGTGTGCACGCCATCCAGCACGGCGCCCGCCACCTTGCGCTGGTATGCCGGGTCCGTCAGGCGGCGCTCTTCATCCGGATTGGAAATGAATGCCGTTTCCACCAGCATCGCCGGCATGTCCGACGTGCGTAGCACCGCGAAGTTGGCGCGCTCGATGTTCGGCTTGTGGTTGTTGCCGATCCGCTTCAGACCGCCCAGCACGTGGCCGGCCGCATCTTCGGACGCCTTCATGTAGCCGCTCTGGGCCAGGTCCAGCAGCACGTTGGCCAGGGTGCCTTCGGTCTGCTGCAGGCGCACCCCACCGACCAGGTCGGCCGCGTTTTCCTTGTCCGCCAGCCAGCGGGCGCGCTGCGAGGAGGCACCCTTGGTCGACAGAACGTACACCGACGAACCCGTGGCCGAACGGTTTTCAGCCGCATCGGCGTGGATCGAGATGAAAATGTCCGCCTTGTTCGCACGCGCCTTCTGCGCGCGCATCGGCAACGGAATGAACACGTCGCTGTCGCGCGTCAGGTAGGCCTTCAGGCCCGGCGTGGCATTGACCTGGCGGGCCAGCTCACGCGCCACCGCCAGGGTGACATCCTTCTCGCGCTTGCCGGTCGGGCCGATCGCGCCCGGGTCCTGGCCACCATGACCGGGATCGATCGCCACCACCAGGTGGCGCATGCCGGGCTGCATGCGGATGCGCGATGCATCGCTGGGCATCGCCGGACGCGGCGGCTCGGCCGGCGTCGGCGCGGGTGTGGGGGCCGTTGCCGGCGGCGTGGTCACCACCGCAGCAGTGCGCTGGCCGGCAAGGATTGCAGCCGGCGAGGATGAAGGCGTGCTGCTGGCCGCGACGCCTGCCGCAGCAACCTGGGCTGGCGCGCTGGTCGGTGCGGGGGTCGGCGTGGCGGGTGCGGCGGCGCTGGCGCTGGCCTGCTGCTGCACCTGTGCGGTCAGCAGGGCGGTGGCCCGCGCAGCATCGGTGCGCGACTGCGCGTTCTCGGCAGGCGCGGGCGCGACTGAGCCCCCCACAGCGGCCGCCTGCGACTGTACCGCCGGTGGCGTCGCCGGGCGGCTGGTGGCCACGGCAGGGCCATCACCCGGCCATTCGATCACCAGCTTGGATTCATTGCCCTCGCGCTGCATCTGCGGGCGGAACGGCGCCACCGATTCGGCAAGGTCGAAGACGACACGGAACGTGCCCGGGACCGGCTGTCCGGTACGCACCGCCGTGACCACGCCCTGCGCGGCCGGCATCTTCAGGTTGCGTACGGCGCTGGAGTCGGGGAAATCGACCACCAGGCGGTTCGGGCCGGCCAGCGACAGGGTCTTGTAGCCGCCACTGCCGACCAGCGAGATCTCGGCACGGGTGCCGGTCGCGCCGGTGTTCAGCAGGACCTGGCGGACTTCACCCGCCCACGCACTGACGCTCGCCAGACCCAGTCCGACGGCGGCACAGATGGCGATGAGACGGTTCCCCGGGCGCATGGCTCAGGATTCAATCACCGCGCTGAACGGAATGCAACACCTTTTTCCTTAATAATCCGTAACCTGCCGGTGTTTGTTCTCGTCAGCCGACAGAAATGGCCTGCAAGTCGCCCCCTTGAGGCAGCCGTTTCAGCCATTCATGCCCAACGTCGCTGCTCGCGGTGAGACTGGCGCGTCGCCCCTGTCCTTCGATCTCCAGTGCTACCACCAGGTCGGTCGGCGGCAGCGCGCCGGCGCCCCGTTCCGGCCATTCGACCAGCCACAAGACCGCGCTGCCCTCGTCCAGGCCGAGGAAATCCAGCTCACCGGCCTGGCCGATGCGATACAGGTCCAGGTGCCACGCCTCACCGCCACTGGCCAGCGGATAGCGCTCGACCAGGGTGTAGGTGGGGCTGCGGATCGCGCCCTGCACGCCCAGCGCCCGCAGCAGCGCGCGGGCCGTGGTGGACTTGCCTGCGCCCAGGTCGCCGCGCAGTTCGATCAGCGCCTGCGGCGGCCGGGTGGTCGCCAGCCACTGTCCGAGCAGTTCGGTGGCGTCGCTGTCGGCAAGGAAGAAATCGGTCATGGGAAGCGTTCCGGGTTGGCCAGTCGCCGCAACGGCGCCAGCAGATCAGTAGGAAGCAGGCCGCGTGCGCCGTCAGCGGCAGCCGCGTCGCCGGCCAGCGCATGCAGCAACGCGCCCGCCGCGCCGGCATCGAAGGCGGCCAGGCCCTGCGCGCGCAGGCCGGCGATGATGCCGGTGAGCAGGTCGCCCATGCCCCCCACGGCCATGCCGGGATTGCCGGCGGCGATCAACCGGGGCGTTTGCCCGGGCGCCGCCACGATGCTGCCGGCGCCCTTCAACACCACCACCGCGTGGAAACGCTCGGCGAGCGTCTGCGCACAGGCGTAGCGATCGGCCTGGATGTCGCTGGTGCTGCAGCCGAGCAGGCGTGCGGCCTCGCCCGGGTGCGGTGTGAGGACGGCGCCAGGCAAGGCACGCGGATCCTGCGCCAGCAGGTTCAGCGCGTCAGCATCGACCACCAGTGGTTTGGCGCTGGCCAGCACCCGCGCAAACAGTGCGCGCGCCCATTCGTCCTGGCCCAGACCGGGCCCGATCGCCACCACCTTTGCCCTGTCAAGCAATGCCGGCAGCGCCTCGCCGTCTTCCAGCGCGTGGGTCATCGCCTCGGGCAGGCGAGCCAGCAGTGGAGCGACGTGGTCGCGGCGGGTACCCAGGCTCAACAGCCCCGCCCCTGCGCGCAAGGCGGCCTCGGCTGCCATGGCGATGGCACCGCCGCTGCCATGGTTGCCGCCGACGCACAGCACGTGGCCGGATTCACCCTTGTGGGTATTTGCGCGGCGCGGCGGCAACAGGGCCGGCAACCGTGCCTGCGCCCAGTACTCCACGGCAGGCGACACGCTTTGCCATGCGGCAGCGGGCAACTGCAGGGGTGCCAGGGCCTTGTGCCCGCAATGATCCAGCGCGTCGCCGGTGTACAGCCCGCGATGGGCCACGATGAACTGCAGGGTCAGCGCCGCGCGCACTGCCGCGCCAGGTATCGCACCGCGGTCGGCATCGACGCCACTGGGCACATCCAGGGCCAGCACAGGTGCCGCCTGCGCATTGATCGCAACGATCAGCGCCTGCGCCGCACCCTCCGGCGCGCGATCGAAGCCCAGCCCGAACAGGGCATCGACCCAGAGGTCGGCCTCGGGCAGCGCGCCGTCGAACTCGGTGATGGCGCCGCCGTCGGACCTGAACTCCGATGTTGCACGCTGCGCCAGCGCGGTCGATGGCGCCCTGCCCGGCAGGGCGATCACCCTCACCTCGCGTCCGGCCTGCAACGCGTGGCGAGCCAGCACAAGGCCGTCGCCGCCATTGTTGCCCGCACCGACCACCACGCCGATGCGCTGCGCCTGCGGCCAATGCTGCAGCAGGCACTGCCAGGCGGCCTGGCCGGCCTGCGCCATCAGTCCCCAGCCAGCATCCCCCGCCAGGGTGGACGCCTGGGCATCAAGCGCACGCGCGGCAGCGGAATCGAACAGATCGGCGAGGTTGGCCATGCAGGGATTTTATACTGGTGCGCATGTCCCTCGCCCCCACCCCCGTCGATCCGGCCCAGGCCGTGCAGCGCATCCGCGAACTGGCCCGCGCGCATGGCTTCCAGCGCTGCGGCATCGCCGGTATCGAGCTGGGCGAGGATGAGGCGCACCTGGCCGACTGGCTGGGTCAGGGCCTGTACGGCACGATGGACTGGATGGCGCGCCACGGCACCCTGCGCGCACGACCGGCCGAGCTGTTGCCCGGCACTGTGCGCGTGATCTCGGTGGGCATGGACTACAGCCACAAGGATGACACCGAAGCCTGGGCGACGCTGGCCGACCCGGGCCGCGCCTATGTGGCGCGCTATGCGCTGGGCCGCGACTACCACAAGCTGATGCGCAACCGCCTGCAGAAGCTGGCCACGCAGATCAACGACGAAGTCGCGCCACTGGGCTACCGCGTGTTCGTCGATTCCGCCCCCGTCCTGGAGCGCGCACTGGCCCGCAACGCCGGGCTCGGCTGGATCGGCAAGCACACCTGCCTGATCGACCGCCATGGCGGTTCCTGGTTCTTCATCGGCGAGATCTACATCGACATCCCGCTGCCGATCGATACGCCGGCCACGGCGCACTGCGGCACCTGCACGCGCTGCATCGATGTCTGCCCGACCCAGGCCATCACCGGGCCGCAGCGGCTGGACGCGCGGCGCTGCATTTCCTACCTGACCATCGAACACGACGGCGCCATTCCCGAACAGATGCGCCCGCTGATCGGCAACCGCATCTATGGCTGCGACGACTGCCAGCTGGTCTGCCCCTGGAACAAGTTCGCCAAGCGCACCGACGAAGCCGATTTCCGCGCGCGCAACAACCTCGATACCGCGCGCCTGGACCAGCTGTTCACCTGGGACGAAGCCGAGTTCCTGCGCCGCACCGAAGGCAGCCCGATCAGGCGCAGCGGCCATGAGCGCTGGCTACGCAACATCGCCGTGGCGCTGGGCAATGCGCCGTCCTCGGCCGAAGCGCTGGCTGCCCTGCAGACCCGCATCGACGATCCCTCGCCGCTGGTGCGTGAACACGTGCAGTGGGCACTGGGCCAGCATACGGCGCGCTGACGTGCGATCCTGAGCCCCCGTTCCGCCCGCAGCACGCCGTTTCCATGCAGCCACGCAACAACGACATCCTCACCCCCAGCCAGCTCAACACCCTGGCCCGCGACCTGCTGGAAGGCAGCTTCCCGGCGATCTGGGTCGAGGCCGAACTGGGCAGCGTGGCGCGTCCTGCCTCCGGACACCTCTACTTCAACCTGAAGGACGCGCGCGCGCAGCTGCGTGCGGCGATGTTCCGGATGAAGGCGCAGTACCTGAAGTTCGTGCCGCGCGAAGGCATGCGCGTGCTGGTGCGCGGCAAGGTGACCCTGTACGACGCCCGTGGCGAGTACCAGATGGTGCTGGACCACATGGAGGAAGCCGGCGAAGGCGCGCTGCGCCGCGCCTTCGAGGAGCTGAAGGCACGGCTGGAGGCCGAAGGCCTGTTCGACCCGGCACGCAAGCGGCCGCTGCCGGCGCACGTGCGACGCCTGGCCGTGATCACCTCGCCCACCGGCGCTGCCGTGCGCGATGTGCTGAGCGTGCTCGGCCGGCGCTTCCCGCTGCTGGAAGTTGACCTGCTGCCGACCCTGGTACAGGGCAGCAGTGCCGCCGCGCAGATCACCCGGCTGCTGCAGGCCGCCGATGCCAGCGGCCGCTACGACGTGATCCTGCTGACCCGCGGTGGTGGTTCGCTGGAAGACCTGTGGGCCTTCAATGACGAAGCCCTGGCCCGTGCGATCGCCGCCAGCCGCACCCCGGTGGTGTCTGCGGTTGGCCACGAAACCGACTTCAGCCTGAGCGACTTCGCCGCCGACCTGCGTGCACCGACGCCATCGGTGGCGGCTGAGCTGCTGGTACCGAACCAGCGCGAACTGGCCCTGCGCGTGCGCCGCACGGCCGTTCGCATGCTGCAGCTGCACCGGCATGCGATGCAACAGGCGATGCAGCGCGCCGACCGCGCCCTGTTGCGCCTGAACGCGCAGAGCCCGCAGGCACGACTGGATCTGCTGCGTCGACGCCAGCTCGATCTGGGACGACGCCTGCATGCCGCGTTCAACCAGCAGCAGGAGCGCCGTGCTGGGCGGCTTCGCCATGCAGCGGCGGTCCTGCGCGGGCACCATCCACAGCGCCAGCTCGACACGATGCAGCGCCGCCTGGCCGCCCTGCGCGGACGACCGCAGGCAGCGATGCAGCGTCTGCTGGAGCGCGATGCACTGCGGCTGCGCGGGCTGGCGCGTTCACTGGAAGCAGTCAGCCCGCTGGCCACCGTAGCCCGCGGCTACAGCATCCTGACCCGCAGCGACGATGGTGCGCTGGTGCGGCGCATCGACCAGGTGCAACCTGGTGACGCCCTGCAGGCGCGCGTCGGCGACGGCGTGATCGACGTGCAGGTCAAGTAGAAGGGTGTTCGGCAGGGCTGCGCCCTGCACCCGCGGTAGTGCCGGCCGCTGGCCGGCAGCCTCAACAGCAACAGCAAAAGCTGGCATTCCGCGGGTTGGCGGGGCGATGTCGGAGTGCGGGGACGCCGCAAGTACGTCCCTGTAAGCTTGGCAGCCGCATCCATGCGGCTG
>NZ_JBHHMJ010000592.1:0-3691 GCF_042136455.1 Stenotrophomonas sp. 3diitr2024 | reverse complement strand
GCGAGGCGTGCGTGGCATGGTTGGGCGCGCTGCGCTGAGGGATCGTGCGGACCAACGGTCCGCACCCACCAAATGCAGGTTGGCACCTGCCGGGTAGTGCCGGCCGCTGGCCGGCAACCCCAGGAAACTTCAGGCCGCGAGCTCTGCCGGCCCGCAGCCGGCACTGCCGTTCTCCGTAGAACCCACGTGCACGGTATCGACACGGGTGGTTTACACCGCCCATCCGAAGCTGGATGCCCTGCCCCGCCAAAGGTACGCCCATGGCCCGCCCGATCTGGACCGGCACGCTGTCGTTTGGCCTGCTCAACGTCCCGGTGTCGCTGATGTCAGGCGAACGCAAGGTCGATCTGCAGTTCCGCATGCTCGACTCCCGCGACCGCAAGCCGATCCGCTTCGAGCGGGTCAACGCCGATACCGGCGAGGAAGTGCCATGGAAGGACATCGTCAAAGCCTATGAGTACGACAAGGGCAGCTATGTCGTGCTGGAGGAAGGCGATATCCGGTCTGCGGCACCGGAAAGCCACGAAGCGGTGGAGGTGGAATCGTTCGTGGATGCCGCGCAGATCGACCCGCGCTACTACGAGAAACCCTACCTGCTGGTGCCCGGCAAGAAGGCCGAAAAGGGCTACGTACTGCTGCGCGAGACATTGCGCAGTACCGGCAAGGTGGGCATCGCCCGGGTGGTGGTGCGTACCCGCGAATACCTGTGCGCGGTGATGCCGCATGCGGACGCGCTGGTACTGATGATCCTGCGCTATCCGCAGGAACTGGTGGATCCCGAAGATTACAAACTGCCCACCGGAAAGCTCGCCGATTACCGCATCAGCAGCAGGGAAACGGCGATGGCCGAGCAGTTGATCGAGTCGATGTCCGGTGATTGGGATCCGTCGCAGTACCACGACGAATTCCGCGAGCGCCTGCAGCAGGTGCTGAACAAGCGCATCAAGTCCAAGGGCGGTACCACACGGGTGGAGGATGAACCTGCACCGCGTGAGGACGCCAGCACCAACGTGGTCGATTTCATGGCACTGCTGCAGAAGAGCCTGGATGCGAACAAGCGTACGCCTGCGAAGAAGACGGCAACGCGGAAAGCAGCCACCAAGCCGACGGTAAAGAAAGCCGCAAAGAAGGCAACGAAGAAGGCCGCAAAGAAAACCGCTGCACGGCGCAAGGCAGGTTGAGCCATGTCGTTGCACCAGTACCGGCGAAAGCGCCGGCTTGGCGGTGGCCTCGGGCAGACACCGGAACCTGACGACACACCCGCACACGGCAACCCGAAGCGGCGGCCGATCTTTGTCATACAGCTGCACCATGCCACTTCGCGGCACTATGACTTCCGCCTTGAGATGGACGGTGTGCTGAAAAGCTGGGCGGTGCCGAAGGGTCCTTCGCTTCGCGCTGGTGACAAGCGGCTGGCCGTGGAAGTGGAAGACCATCCGCTGTCCTACGCCGGTTTCGAAGGAGATATTCCCGAAGGCCACTACGGCGCTGGCCACGTGGAGGTCTTCGATCACGGCACATGGGCCTGCGAAGGCGATCCACTGCAGGCACTGGCAGCGGGAAAGATCGACTTCGTGCTGCATGGGCAACGCCTGGCTGGCGGCTGGAAGCTGGTGCGTACAGCGATGAAGGGACGCCAGGTACAGTGGTTGTTGATCAAACGCGACGACGAGGAAGCGCGTGATGCCGAAGCAGATGATCTGCTCCAATCCCCCATGCCGAAACGCACATCCGCAGTGAGCAAGCGCACGGTGGGCAAGTCAACGCGCGCCGCACCGGCTGCACGATCGGCGACCCGCAAGGCCGATGCGCGTTGGCATGCGCGAGCGCTGAACCTGGACGGCGCGCGTGACACGCCCTACCCGCTTGCTTTCAAGCCACAGTTGACCGATCATCGCGACAGTGCACCGGACGGCGAGCGCTGGTTGCATGAGATCAAGTGGGATGGCTATCGCCTGCTGGCCGATCTGCACGAAGGCAAGGTGACGCTGCGCTCCCGCAACGGCCTGGATTGGACCGGTGATTTCCCCGAGGTGGTACAGGCCGTGCAGGCACTGCCGGTGCGGGATGCGCGCCTGGACGGTGAGCTGGTGGTGCTGGACCGGGATGGACGCAGCGACTTCGCCGCGCTGCAGCGCGTGATCGACGGGAGTTCGAAGCAACCGTTGCGCTACATCGTTTTCGATCTGCCGGGTGTGGCCGGCGTGGACATCAGTCGTTCACCGCTGCTGGAGCGCAAGGCGCTGCTGAAGGATCTCATCGGTCCCACGCCCGGAACCCTGGCCTTCAGCGAGCACGTGATCGACCATGGCCCGCAGGTATTCGATGCCAGCGGCAAGGCGGGATTCGAAGGCATCGTCAGCAAGCAGGTGGATGCGCCCTACGTGAACACCCGTGCACGCAGCTGGGTGAAGGTGAAGCACGAAGACACCGACGAGTTCGCGATTGTCGGCTACACGGCACCGAAGGGCTCCCGGGTGGGGTTCGGCTCGCTGCTGCTGGCGACGCCGGACAAGGGCGGCTTGCGCTATGTGGGCCGCGTTGGCACCGGCTTCGACGACGAAAGCCTGCGCGCGCTGCACAAGGCGCTGCAGCCGTTGGCGGTGAAGGCGCCTGTGCTGCAGCTGCCGGCGCACGTGCCGTTCCGCGCCGCCAGCGTGTGCTGGGTGAAGCCGGTGACGGTGGCGGAGGTGGCATTCCGTGGCTGGGGCAAGGAAGGCCTGCTGCGCCAGGCCAGTTTCAAGCGGCTGCGCAGCGACAAGCAGAAGGAGGACCTGGGAGTGGCCGTCTCGAGTGCTGAAGCCGGGGGCGAGGTCCAGATCACCCATCCAGAGCGGGTGGTGTTCCCAAGGCAGAAGCTCAGCAAGGGCGACGTGGCGGACTACTACCAGCGCGTGGCGCGCTGGATCCTGCCCGAAATTGTCGGGCGGCCCTTGTCACTGCTGCGCTGCCCGGATGGCGTGGGCAAGGCCTGCTTCTTCCAGAAGCACCATGGCCCCGGCCTGGGCGATGCCGTGCACGCGGTGCCCCTTCAGCAGAAGAGCGGCCGCGAGGACTACGTCTACATCGACGATGTGCGGGGCCTGCTGCAACTGGTGCAGATGAACACCCTGGAGCTGCATCCGTGGGGCGCGACCGTGGCCGATCCCGAGCACCCGGATCGCTTGGTGTTCGATCTCGATCCCGGTGAAGGGGTGGGTTGGGCAGAGGTGAAAGCTGCTGCGCGTGATGTCCGTGACCGCCTGCAGGAAGTCGGTCTGAAGAGTTTCGTGCGGCTGTCCGGTGGCAAGGGCGTGCACGTGGTGGTGCCGCTGCGGCCCAAGGCCGACTGGGAACAGGCCAAGGCGTTCTGTGAGGCGTTCGCCCGGGCGATGGCGGAGCGGGCGCCGGACCGCTACGTGGCAACAATGAGCAAGGCCAAGCGTGGTGGC
The DNA here is from genome assembly GCF_042136455.1 of Stenotrophomonas sp. 3diitr2024. NCBI lineage: Bacteria > Pseudomonadati > Pseudomonadota > Gammaproteobacteria > Lysobacterales > Lysobacteraceae > Stenotrophomonas > Stenotrophomonas sp. 3diitr2024. The sequence continues at coordinate 260 of NZ_JBHHMJ010000592.1, read as the reverse complement.
GTCATTTTCATCGACTGGCTGCGCAATACGCGGGGTGCCACCAGTGTGTGCTCGTGGTCGTTGCGTGCGCGCGATTCCGCCGGCGTGGCAGTACCGCTGCGCTGGGATGAACTGGCTCGTATCAATGCCGCCGACGCATTTCCCATGGGCAAAGCGCTGGCGAGGGCGCAACGCCTGAAGAGTGACCCATGGCAGGGCATCGCGCAGTTGAAGCAGACGCTGCCGTCGCTGAAGCGGTAGTGCCGGCCGCTGGCCGGCAA
>NZ_JBHHMJ010000587.1:0-2112 GCF_042136455.1 Stenotrophomonas sp. 3diitr2024 | reverse complement strand
CCCCCCCCCCCCCCCCCCCCCCCCCCCCCCCCCCCCGCCATCCCCAAGTAAGCCAGCCTCTGCTGTTGCTTCGGCTTCGGCTTCTGCAGGTGCAGGGCGCAGCCCTGCATGAAAAACCCACCCCCTACCAAGGTAGGGCGGCCCGCGCGCCAGCGCCGGACTATCCTCGAACCCATGACTTTGTCTGGGAGGGCTGCGTCATGAACTACGAGGAAACCTACCGTCGCTCGATCGACGAGCCGGAGGCCTTCTGGGGCGAGGAAGCCAAGCGCATCCATTGGCACAAACCGCCGCAGCAGGTGCTCGACTACAGCAACCCGCCGTTCCGGCGCTGGTTCGTCGGCGGCGAAACCAATCTCTGCTACAACGCCGTCGACCGCCACCTGGCAACGCGCGCCGACCAGCTCGCGCTGGTTGCGATTTCCACCGAAACCAACAGCACCCGCGAGATCACCTATCGCCAGCTGTATCGCGAAGTGAACGACTTCGCCGCCGTGCTCAAGCATCTCGGCGTCGGCCACGGTGACCGCGTGGTGATCTACATGCCGAACATGGCCGAAGCCGTGTTCGCGATGCTGGCCTGCGCGCGCATCGGTGCGGTGCACTCGGTGGTGTTCGGTGGCTTCGCCGCGCACAACCTGGCGCTGCGCATCGACGATGCGAAGCCGAAGTTGCTGATCGCAGCGGACGCCGGCATGCGCGGTGGCAAGCTGATTCCGTACAAGCCGATGGTCGACGCGGCCTGCGCCGAAGCAGCTTCGCCGCCACCACACGTGCTGATCGTGTCGCGCGGGCTGGATGCCGCCGAACCCCGCGTGCCGGGTCGCGACGTGGACTACGCCGCGCTGCGTGCACAGGTTGGTGAGGTCGATGTGCCGGTACAGTGGCTGGAAGCGAGCGAGCCGAGCTACCTGCTGTACACCTCCGGTACTACCGGCAAGCCGAAGGGCGTGCAGCGCGATGTCGGTGGTTACGCGGTGGCGATGGCGCAGTCGATGGAGACCGTGTTCGACTGCAAGCCGGGCCAGGTGATGTTCTCCACTTCCGACGTCGGCTGGGCGGTAGGCCACTCGTACAACGTGTACGGCCCGCTGATCGGTGGCTGCACCTCGTTGCTGTACGAGGGGCTGCCGACGAATCCGGACCCGGGTATCTGGTGGGCGCTGTGCGAACAGTACAACGTGCGCACCATGTTCTCCTCACCCACCGCCATCCGCGTGCTGAAGAAGCATGACGCGGACTTCATCCATCGCCACGACCTGCGCGCCCTGAAGTATCTGTTCCTGGCCGGAGAGCCGCTGGACGAGCCCACCGCGCACTGGATCAGCGAAGCGCTGGGCAAGCCGATCATCGACAACTACTGGCAGACCGAAACCGGCTGGCCGGCACTGACCCTGCTGCCGGGCCTGGAGATGAAGCCGGTGCGCTTCGGTTCACCGGGCTTCCCCAATCTCGGCTACCGGATGAAGGTGATCGACGAGAACACCGGCGAGGAAGTGGCACCGGGGCAGAAGGGCGTGCTGGTGGTGTCGCCGCCCTTGCCGCCGGGTTGCATGAGCACGGTGTGGAACGACGACAGCCGTTTCCTGCAGAGCTACTTCAGCCACTTCAAGGAACTGCTGTACAGCTCGCTGGACTGGGCGATCCGCGATGACGATGGCTATACCTTCATCCTCGGCCGTACCGACGATGTGATCAACGTGGCCGGGCATCGTCTGGGCACGCGCGAGATCGAGGAGGCCATCTCCAGCCATCCGCGCGTGGCCGAGGCTGCCGTGATCGGGGTCAAGGACGAGCTGAAGGGGCAGGTGCCGCTGGTGTTCGTCACCCTCAAGCAGGGGCTTGAAGGCGAGGATCCGGCGCCGGTGGTGGCCGAGATGATGGCGACGGTGACGACTTCGCTTGGTGCGGTCGCGCGCCCGGCGCATGTGCACGTGGTCAACGCGCTGCCCAAGACCCGTTCGGGCAAGCTGCTGCGGCGCTCGTTGCAGGCGTTGGCCGAGCAGCGTGACCCGGGCGACCTGTCGACGCTGGACGACCCCAGCGCGCTTGAAGAGATCCGCCGCGCGCTGGGCCGTTGATCCGGTGGTGGGGGGGGGGGGGGGGGGGGGG
>NZ_JBHHMJ010000580.1:0-1743 GCF_042136455.1 Stenotrophomonas sp. 3diitr2024 | reverse complement strand
CGGATCCCATTCCCACGGAATGGGCTCCGACCCCGGCGTTGAGGGTTATTTGTCGAAACCCAGCAGCAGCGGGTCGTGGTCGGAGCTGCGCCACGGGCCCTGCACGTTGCGGCCCTGGTAACCGCTGGCGTCCTGCTCGTCGGCGTTGCTGTGCCATTCGGCGGCACCGCGCAGGCGCTTGGCCATGCCCGGGCTGAGCAACGCGTGGTCAAGGCGGCCGGTGTAGCCGTTGTAGACGTAGCTGTAGGGATGCTCGACCTTGGCGACCTTGAACGCGTCCTGCCAGCCCAGGTCGTACAGGGTGCGGATCGGGTCTTCCATCGCGTAGGCGTTGAAATCGCCCAGCAGTACCGCGTCCTTTGTACCGGTACCGGTCGGATCCGTCTGCAGCCAGGCATGCAGCTGCTGCGCCGAGGTCACGCGGGTGGCGTTCCAGCAACCCTGGTTGTCGTTGCGGTCGGCGTCGGCGCCGCTTGCGTCGCGGCAGCCCTTCGACTTGAAGTGATTGGCCACCACCACGAACGGCGCGCCCTGCTTGCCCTGGAAGGCCTGCGCCAGCGGCACGCGGCTGTGCTCGACGAACGGGCCGCCGGTCAACGTGGCCGGCGTGCCGACCGGCTGCAGGCGTGAGCTGCGGTAGATGATGCCGACCCGGATCGGGTTGTCGCCGGGGCCGTTGCCGGCATCGACGAAGCGCCAGTCGCCCTGCGTGCCGCGGTCACGGTTGAGCGCATCGACCAGTTCGGCGATGGCCGACTGCGGTCCGTAGCCGTCGTTCTCCAGCTCCATCAGCGCGGCGACGTCGGCGCCCAGCGCGTTGACCGCGGCGACCAGCTTGGCCACCTGCGCTTTGTGCTCGTCCAGCGTGCGGGCGCCGCGCAGGGTCGGGAAGCCGCCGCCCTGGCCATCACCGTTGAAGAAGTTCTCCAGGTTGAAGGCGGCCACGTGCAGGCTACCCGGCACGGTCGGCACTGCGGGGCGCTTGAGTTCCGGCAGTTTCAGCGCACCCTCGACCTGCAGGCGCGGACGGCCCTGTGCATCCACGCGCACGATGCCCTCCACATTGCGCAGCTGCATGCCAGTGCGCAGCACCGGGTTGCCCGGCAGGTAGGCCACGCTGGCCGGATCGCGGGCATCGCTGCCATCGTCCAGCGCCAGGCGACGACGCTGGTTGTCGGCCATCACCTGCTCATAGCCGGCCGTACCCGGCGCGGCCACTTCGGTCGGCTGCCAGAGGCGGCCATCGAAGGCTACGGTGAGCTGGCCGAAGCGCTCCAGGCCGTCGCTACCGGCCAGGGTCAGCGGTGCGGCGATGCGCACGCGCTGGCCATCCAGCGCGCGCCAGTCGGCCGGCGCGGCGGTCAGCACCACGGTGGCGCTGCTGCGCGCGGCGGAGGGTGGCGCGACCGGTGCGGCCTGCGGCTGGGCCTGGGCAAAGGCGCTGGCCGGCAGCAGCAGGCACAGGGCAAGGGCGAGGGAACGGCGGCGCATCGACGGGCGATTCCTTGGAAGAGGGCGCACAGACTAACCCTGAAATGCGAAACGCCGCCTGCGCAGCGGGGTTTTGACCTTGGTGGGCAAAGCCTGGGTAGTGCCGGCCGCTGGCCGGCAACCTCATGACCCTCGTGCGATGTCGTTGATCGTGGCAGCCTTGCCCTTCGATGCCGGCAACGCGGCATCGCTAATAGTTCGCACTGACATGTATAGAACCAGGTAAGTCGGAGAATTCTAGCCTTGCGCCCG
>NZ_JBHHMJ010000577.1:0-9719 GCF_042136455.1 Stenotrophomonas sp. 3diitr2024 | reverse complement strand
CCCCCCCCCCCCCCCCCGCCCGGCCCATCACCCGCATCCATCAGTGCGCGCGCCGCAGAAGGGGCGGCGCCCGGTGGAGTGGAATACCTCAGTACCGCTTGATCCCCGGCACCGTGCAGCCTTCAATCTGCGCATGCGCCGACACCGCATTCTCCTTCTCGCCCCGGGCCAGCCGCGACTGCTCGATCGTCGCCCAGTGCCGGCGGCACAGCGGCCCGGTCTTCGAGCCCAGATCCACGGCCTTGCGCGCGAACGTCTCCGCCTGTGCCCACTGCCCCTGCAGCAGCGCCAGTTCGGCACGCTCCTGCAGCACGGCCGGGTCACCGGCCACGATCTCCAGCGCATGGTCCAGACTGCTGGCGGCACCGGCGAGGTCGTTGGCCTGGCGCTGCGCCTGTGCGGCCAGCCTCAGGTCTTCCACCTGCGAATCACGCAGCGGCTGCACCGACAGTTCCTTGTCGTCCGGACCCGCTGCAGCATCCACGGCCGCCAGGCGCTGCGCCGGCGTGGTGGTATCGACCGGCTTGACTACCGGCGGCGCGCTGCTCACGCAGGCGGCCAGGGCCAGGCTTAGGCCGGTCAGGGCCAGGGGCTGCAGCAGGGTACGCATGTTCATCGGCATCATCGGCTCGGGGGAGAAGTGGTGGCGGCAGGTTCGGCGGGTGCTTCCGGCTTGCGGTCCAGGCCGAACCAGCTGCGCCAGCCACCGCCCTCGCCTTCAGCCTCGCCCTGCCCCTCGGGCGACGCGGCCGGCGCGCACGGCGCATAGGCAGGCGCATAGCCCACCACGAACGGGAAACGGCGCGCGCCGGGGCAGCCTTCATCGGTGCTGTTGAGACCGGTGGGAGCCACCGGCTGCCAATCCAGGCCCTTGTTGCTGACCCGCAATGGCGCACTCGGCAGGCGCTGGAAGATGCCCGACCAGACCCGCATCGCGCCAGTGGCGCCATACAGGCCGGCCTGCTGGTTCTGATCGTTGCCGATCCAGATCACCGCCAGGTGGTCGCCGGTGTAGCCGGCATACCAGCTGTCACGGCCATCGTTGGTGGTGCCGGTCTTGCCGGCTGGCTGCAGACGGCCGAGGCCATCAGCATTGAGACGCTGCGCGGTACCGCTGGCGACGACCTGCTGCAGGCCGACACTGATCAGGTTGGCGGCAATCGAATCGCCTTCCTGTGCCGGTGCCGGGGTCTTGTCGTAGCGCTTGAGCAGCTTGCCCTGCGGATCGAGCACGCCACGCACGGCGTGCAACGGCTGGATCTCACCACCGGACGCGAGGAACTGGTACAGCTGCGCCATCGCATACGGGCTCTGGTCGGTCGAGCCGAGGATCACCGCCGGATTGGCCTCGGCCTTGATGCCGGCCAGCACATGGATCAGCTGGGTCACGCGCTCGGGGCCGACCTGCATGCCCAAGCGCACCGTCGCCTGGTTGTACGAATGCGCTAGCGCATCGATCAGGCGCACCGTGCCGTGGCTGCGGTTGTCGGCGTTGCCGGGGCTCCAGTTGCGGCCGCGGCCGAGCTGCACCGTCACCGGCGAATCATCGACCCAGCTGGCCAGCGAATAGCGGTCAGGCTGCGCCAGGGCCAGCAGGTACACGAACGGCTTGAGCAGCGAACCGACCGGGCGCTGCGCCTCGATCGCACGATTGAAGCCGACCTCGGACACCTCACGGCTGCCGATCACCGCCAGCACGTCGCCGTTGTGCACGTCGGTCAGCACCATGCCGGCCTGCAGCTCAGGGCGACGCTGGCTTTCCAGCGACTTGATGGTGCGGGTCACCGCGCCTTCGGCATAGGCCTGCGCGGACGGCGACATGCCGGTCATCACGCTCAGGCCCGCGCCCTGCAGCGCAGATTCCGGATAGTCATGCGCAAGCTGCCGGCGGACCAGGTCGACGTAGGCGGGGAAGCGGTTGGCAGCCACCAGGCCCGGTGTCTTGGGCACGCCCAGCGGAGCCTTCAGCGCGCGCTGGTACTCGGCATCGTCGATCAGCGTGGCGTCGTGCAGCTTGCCCAGCACGAAGTTGCGGCGATCCAGCGCGCGTTCCGGGTTGCGCCGCGGGTCGTAGAAGGACGGCCCCTTGACCAGGCCGATCAGCAGGGCGATCTGCTCGGTCTCCAGCGACTGCAGGTCACGCCCGAACCAGAATTCGGCGCCGGAGGACATGCCATGGATCGCCTGGCTGCCGCGCTGGCCCAGGTACACCTGGTTGAGATACGCCTCGAAAATCGTGCGCTTGTCGTAGCGCGCTTCCATGATCAGCGCGTACAGCACCTCATTGAACTTGCGGGTGAGCGTCTGTTCCTTGCCGATGCCAAGCAGGCCGCTGCGGGCCAGCTGCTGGGTGAGCGTCGAAGCGCCCTGGCGGCTCTGGCCACCGGAACGGATCGTCACCCACACCGCGCGCGCGATGCCTGACAGGTCGATGCCGTGATGGCGGTTGAAGTCCTTGTCTTCCACTGCCTGCAGGCCGGTCACCAGCAGGTCCGGCGCCTCGTCCATGCGGATCAGGCGGCGTTCTTCCTGCTTCTGGCCGTACAGCGTGGCGATGCGCGCCGGATCCAGCCGCGCGGCCTTCAGTGCCTTGCGGCTGTCGGCGTCGCGCAGCGAGGCCACGCCGCCATCGGCCAGCGACAGCTCCACCCGGCGCGGCGCCACCCGGCCATCGACGTCGTTGTAGCCACGACTGGAGATCACAAAGCGACCGCCGTTCACCGCATAGGTGGCCGGCTCCTTGCCCTGCCCGTCATCACGATAGGCGGAGGCGGCCAGTTCGGTCTTCAGCGTGGACGCATCCATCGCCTTGCCGGGGGTGAGCACCAGCGGGCGCGCATACACGCGCGTCGGAATCTGCCAGCGCAGCTCGCCGAAACGCTGGGTCACCTGCTGGTTCAGGTACAGCGTATAGGGAATGAGGAAACCCAATCCCAATGCGACCGCAGCCATGCTCCAGGTGATCAGCCGGCGCCGCCACAGCGGACCGCTGTCCTGCGGGTCGTCGTCGAAATCGTCGATGTCGTCGGAATCGTAGCGTCGGGGCACGGGAATGCGAGAATGTAGGGTCTGGCGAGTCTACCCCAGCCACTGCGGCTGGCGAATTCTCCCGGGTTCCCCTGCTTAAGCTGGAGTTGCAACCGGATGGCGATGTCCCTGGCCGAGATCCGATACCTGATCAACCGCCTGTCGGGCCTGGCCCGCCGGAGCCTGGCAAGCCTGCGCACCCGCGGGTGGCGGGCCACCTGGCAACGCATCCGCGTGCACACCCAGCGCGCCGTTCCCGCGCCGCGCACGCCCCTGTTCCTGCCGCCAGCACAGGCTTTCGCCCCCTTCACAGTGCCGTTCAGCGAGTCGCCGGAGGTGAGCATCGTCATCCCGGTCTACAACCATGTCGGCCACACCCTGGCCTGCCTCCGCGCCCTGGCGGCACACCCGCCCGCAGCCGCGTGCGAGATCCTGGTGGTGGATGACGGCAGCAGCGACGCCACCGCACAGTGGATGCCGCAGGTGGCGGGGTTGCGCTATGAGGTGCGTGCGCACAACGGCGGCTTCATCGAAGCCTGCAACGAGGGTGTATCGCGCGCACGCGGCCGCTACGTGGTGCTGCTCAACAACGATACGGTGCCGCAGCCGGGCTGGCTCGACGCCCTGCTGGACACCTTCGGCAGCGTCCCCGACGCCGGCCTGGTCGGCAGCCAGCTGCTGTATCCCGATGGCCGCCTGCAGGAATCGGGCGGAGTGATCTTCGCCGATGGCAGTGGCTGGAGCTATGGCCGCTTCGAGGCCGCTGACGACCCGCGCTTTGCCAGCCTGCGCGACGTCGACTACTGCTCCGGTGCGGCGCTGATGCTGCCGCGTACCCTCTGGCAGCAGCTGGACGGCTTCGATACCCGCTACAAGCCGGCGTACTACGAGGACACCGACCTGGCCTTCCGCGTGCGTGCACAGGGCCTGCGCGTGCTGGTGCAGCCGGCCAGCCGGGTGATCCACGACGAAGGCACCAGCAACGGCACCGACACCGGCAGCGGGGTTAAGGCCTACCAGGTGCGCAACCAGGCCATCTTTGCCGCTCGCTGGGCCACCGAGCTGGCCCGCCATCCGGCGGTCGGCGCAGTGCCGTCGCCAGCGCTGCTGCTGCGCGGCCGGCGCCAGGTGCTGATCCTGGACGAGGAAGTACCGCAGCCCGATCGCGATTCCGGGTCGCTGCGCCAGGTCAATCTGATCCGCCTGCTGCTGCAGGGCGGTGCCCACGTGGTTTTCGTCCCGACCCGGCGCGAGCATGCCGGCGCGGCGACCGAGGCGCTGCAGCGGATGGGCGTGGAAGTCTGGTACGCCCCCTTCCTGGACGGCGTGGCCGGCTGGCTGCGCAGCCATGGGTCGCGTTTCGACGTGGCGATGCTGGTGCGCCACCACGTCGCCCACGAGTGCCTGCCCCTGCTCAAGCGCTATGCGCCGCAGGCACGAACCGTGTTCGACACGGTCGACCTGCACTACCTGCGCGAACGCCGCGGTGCCGAAGTGGCCGGTGATGCGGCGCTGCTGCGCGCAGCAGAACGCACCCGCAGCAGTGAATTGGCAGTGATGGAGCAGTGCGACATCACCGTGCTGGTCAGTGCGGCCGAACGGGAGCAGCTGCAGGCCGATGCGCCGCGGGTACGGGTGGAACTGATTTCCAACCTGCACGAGGTTGCCGGCGCCGGCGCCGTCTACGAGCAACGACACGATCTGGTGTTTGTCGGTGGCTTCCGCCATCCGCCGAACCTGGACGGGATGGAGTGGTTCATCGGCGAGGTCTTCGCCCACATCCGCGCCCAGCTACCGGAGGTACGCCTGCACTGCATCGGCGCCGCGGCGCCGGAATCGTTGCTGGCACTGGCCGCACGCCACCCCGGCGTGCAGATGCACGGCTTCGTCGAAGACATCACGCCCTACATGGACGGCGCGCGCATTGCCATCGCACCGCTGCGGTTCGGTGCCGGCGTAAAAGGCAAGATCAACCTGAGCATGGCCCATGGCCAACCGGTAGTCGGTACCACCTGCGCCGTGGAAGGCATGCACCTGCATCCCGGCCAGGACGTACTGGTGGCCGATGACGCTACCGGTTTCGCCGATGCGGTGGTCCGCCTGTACCAGGACCCGCAGCTGTGGCAGCAGTTGTCCGATGCTGGCCTGGCCAACGTCGCCGAACATTTCTCACTCGAAGCCGCCCGTGCGACCGTGCAGCGGGTGTTCTTCGCCTAGTCCGCCCGTCCACCGGCGCGGCGCAGGCGATCTTCAAACGCCGGCAGTTCGGCCAGATCCGGCTGCAGCAACCGCGCCTGTTCGGCGGCATGCGCGGCGAAGGCCAGGTCACCGTTGCCGAGCCGCTCGCTGCCGATCGCCAGCCAGCGCTGGGCCAACCGCAGCCGCGCCGAGGGCAGTCCGGCTGCGGTCGGTGACAGGGTCTGCCAGGCCTGCAGGCAGGCGCCTGCCGCCTGCACGCGGTTCTGCCGCAGATTGTCGTCAAAGCAGCGTCGGCTGGCGGGCAGCAAGCGTGCGGCGGCGGCCTTCACCCGCGCATCGCGGGGAGCCAGCGACTGGGCTTCGCGCAACGCGTCGAACGCGCTGTGCCCGGGTGGGCTGATCCACTGCCCCGCGCGCTCGGCACGTTCGATCTTCCGCAGGTGGTCGCGCAGCTGGCGTTCGCGCTGCGCCGTGCTGACCGCGGGCTGCTGCAGGGCCCGCTGCGCCTGCTGCGCGCGCTGCAGGCGCTGCGCCAGTTGTTGCCGGACTGCCTGCGAAGCCCCCAGCTCCGCCGCCAGGGCCGCATCACGTTGCGCCGCATCGAACTGGAAGTCGTCGGCGGACTTCTGGCTGCGTGCAACCACTGCCTGCAGGGTCTGCTCACGCCCGCGCTGGGCATTGGAATCATCGGCGGCCACCACCAGCACCGCCTGGAAGCCCTTGGCCGCAGCTTCCAGCTGCTGCCGTCGCAACGCACGCTGCGCCTGCCGCAGGCGCCGGTCGGCGGCGCGCGCGAGGGCCTCCTCGCTCGCCGGTAGATCGGCATGACCAGCATCGAACTGACGGGCACGACGCAGGAGCGCGGCCGCCTCGGCCAACTCCCCTCGCTCCGCCAGCGTGCGTGCCTGCAGCAGCAGGTCGCTCAGCGCATCTTCGCGCCCTTCCAGCGCCGGCAGGTTGTCCGGCTGCAGGGCCAGGATGCGCTGGAACAAGGGCAACGCACTGCTGTCGCCGTCATCCAGGCGTCCGGCCGCGAACGCGTTACGCGCCTGCGCCAACAACGCACCAATACCGGCTCCGGCGCTGCGTCGCGCCTGCAACTGGCGGGCAACCGCATCGGCGTCGCCCTGCGGCACCTGCAGCTCACGGGCCAGTGCCAGAGCCTGCGCGCTGCCGTCCAGGTCATCCGCCTGCAGGCGATCGCGCGCCTGTTGCAGCGCTGCCGCGCCGGTATTGGCCAGGCCCTGGCGCGCCTGCGGGCGATCACCGTCCAGCGCCAGCGCCGCCTGGTAGCGCTCGCGCGCACCACTGCCATCGGCATCGCTCAGGCGCCCAGCCGCCAATGCACGATCCCCCTCAGCCAGCAGCTGTTCGATCTGCGGCTCATCCCAGAACCAGTCTGCCAGCGGCTTGCGCAGCAGGACCAGCAGCACGAACACGGCCAGCGCTGCGAGCAGCGCCCAGCGCCAGATCCGGCGCGCATGGCGCGCCTGCAGCCACCACCAACGCCCCTCGCGACGGACGCGGTCCAGCGCAGGGTGTTCAGCGCCATGCGGGCGATGCGGGGGCTCGCGTTCCATGCGTGCAGGGTAGCCGGGGCAGCGTGAAGCTCAGCCGAGGCGACGCGCCTCGCTCACGCCCGGCAGCGCATCGAGCTTGCCCAGCAGCGTCGACAACTGCCCGTAGTCACTGACCTTCAGGCGCAGCCGAAGGTGGGCACGGCCACTGTTGCGCACGTTGTCACTGTGGATGTCGAGCACGTAGGCGTCTTCCTGGGCGATCAGGTTGGTGATGTCCTTCAGCAGCCAGCGGCGATCGACCGCATCGACCACCACGTCCACCTCGTAGCCGCCCCCGGCCTGGCCCCACTCCACCGGCAGGATGCGCTGCGGGCTGCTGGCCGCCAGCCGGGCCAGCGCGGCGCAGTCTGCACGATGCACGGTGACACCCCGGCTACGGGTCAGGTAGCCGATGATCGGCTCGCCGGCCACCGGCTGGCAGCAGCGTGCCAGCTGCACCAGCAGGTTGCCCACGCCCTGCACGGTGAACTTGGACTTGCCCAGGTTCTCGCGGCGCGCGGTCGGCCGCGGCAGGGCCGGTGCGGGTGCGGGCTGGCTGGCGGCACGCTCCGCCTCCAGCAGCGCACGGCTGACCTGGTTCGGGCCGGTATCGCCCAGCGCCACCTGGATGTACAGGTCATCGACGCTGTCGGCATGGAACTTCTTCGCCGCCACGGCCAGGTCCGCGTGCTGCAGGCCCAGCCGCTTCAGCTCGCGCTCGAGCAGCTCGCGACCGGCCTGCACGTTGCGCGCGCGGTCCAGCTTGTGGAACCAGCTGCGCACTTTTTCGCGCGAGCGGTTGCTGGCCAGGAAGCCGTTGGCCGGCATCAGCCAGTCGCGGCGCGGATCGGCCTCCTTGCCGGTCAGGATCTCGACGCGGTCGCCGCTGCGCAGGCGGTAGGTCAGCGGCACGATGCGGCCGTTGACCTTTGCGCCGCGGCAGCGGTGCCCGACCATGGTATGCACCTGGTAGGCGAAATCGAGCGGGGTAGCGCCCTGCGGCAGGTCCAGCACCTCGTCCTTCGGGCTCAGCGCATAGACCCGGTCCTCGGTCAGCTCGGCATCAAGCGCCCCGGCCAGTTCATTGCCCTGCCCGTCCTGCGCCTGTTCCAGCAACTGGCGCATCCAGGTGATCTTGCGGTCGAAGGACTTCTCCGCGCCCTTGCCACCTTCCTTGTACTTCCAGTGCGCGGCCACGCCCAGCTCGGCCTGCGAGTGCATCTCGTGGGTACGGATCTGCACTTCGATGGTGCGCCCTTCCGGGCCGACCACGGCGGTGTGCAGCGAGCGATAGTCGTTGGCCTTCGGGCGTGCGATGTAATCATCGAACTCGCTGGGTACCGGTGCCCACAGCGCGTGCACCACGCCCAACGCGGCATAACAGGCGGCGACGTCGTCGACCATCACGCGCACCGCACGGATGTCATACAGCTGGTCGAAGGCCAGCCGCTTCTTCTGCATCTTCCGCCAGATGCTGTAGATGTGCTTCGGGCGGCCGCTGACTTCGGCCTTGATGCCCTGGGCGACCAGCTCGCGCGACAGCACCTTCTTGACGTTCTCGACGTAACGCTCGCGGGCGATGCGGGTTTCATCCACCTCGCGGGCGATGCGGCGGTAGGTTTCCGGTTCCAGGTGGCGGAACGCCAGGTCCTCCAGCTCCCACTTCAGCTGCCAGATGCCCAGCCGGTTGGCCAGGGGCGCGTGGATGTCGCGGGTCAGCTGGGCCAGCGCGCGGCGCTGCTCCTCGTCCAGCTTGTCGGCCGCGCGCATCCGCGCCAGCTGCCGTGCCAGCAGGATCGGCACCACGCGCAGGTCGCGGATGATCGCCAGCAGCAGCCGGCGCAGGCCTTCGCTGTTGCGCCCCGCCTCACGGCCGGCGTGCAGCGCCCACACCGGGTCGGCCGCATCCTGGCCATCCAGCAGGCCGATCACCGCCGCCTTGTGGTTGCCCAGCGGCAGCTGGTCCAGGCTGGCGCGCAGGCCCGGCAGGTCGAACAGCAATGCGGCCACCACTGCGCCTTCATCGGCCGAGAGCATCGCCAGCGCATCGAGGGTATCGCCCAGCACCGACCAGGTGGCACGCATCTGGTGCTCGCAATCCGGCGCTTCCCAATGCTCACGCAGGGCCTGGCGCAGCGGAGCAGGCAGCACCGCTGCCGAGGGACGGTTCAACAAGGCATCCAGGCCAGGGACGGAAGCGCGGTTCACAGCATCGAGCAGGCAAGACAGAGGCCCCTACACTAGCGCCGGCGCCGTTCAGGGACAATCACTGCACCCACCATCACCCGGCATGAAGACATGCCGCTACACTCGCCCACACACTCAGGAGAGACCCGCCATGCCTTTGATTGCCCCGCGCGTCCGTCCACGGCTGCTGGCCTGTGCCGCCGTGCTGCTGTCCCTGTCCGCGCCTGCGCTGGCCCAGCGCGTGGTGGAGGGCGACCTGCAGCAGCAGATGTCGCCCTCCGAGTTCAAGGCCGCCGGCCTGGACAAGCTCAGTGCCGGTGAACTGGCCACGCTCAACCGCTGGCTGCAGGGCAAGGTCGAGGCGGCCACCACCCAGGCCGTCGCCGCAGCGCGCGAAGAAGGCCGCCAGGAAGTGATCAAGAAGAACCGCGGCTTCCTGGACTTCGGCAGCAGCGAACCGATCGAAAGCAACCTGCAGGGCGAATTCCGTGGATTCGGCCAGGGCCGCCGCTACGTGCTGCAGAACGGCCAGGAGTGGGAGCAGATAGACGCCACGCACTATTCCGGTGGCCGCAAGGACGCCCCGGGCGTCAGCATGCACCCAGGGGTGATTGGCGCCTGGTATATGAAGGTGGACGGGGTGAACGTGCAGCCGAAGGTTCGCCGCACCAAGTAACGCCCGGGCATTCCGGCCATGCCGGCTCCCTGCCCGGCCGGCCACGGTCGCCCGACGGGGCGACCGTGGCG
>NZ_JBHHMJ010000572.1:0-4052 GCF_042136455.1 Stenotrophomonas sp. 3diitr2024 | reverse complement strand
GTGCCGGCCGCTGGCCAGCACTCCTCCCGGCCCCTGCACAACCGGCCGCCGGCCAGCGGCCGGCACCCGGCTGCTCGTCATCCCTGGTGGTAGACCTCTGCGCCAGCCGCGCGGAACTCCTCCGACTTCTCCTTCATGCCGGCTTCGGCGTAGTCACGCACATCCTGGGTGATCTTCATCGAACAGAAGTGCGGGCCGCACATCGAGCAGAAGTGGGCCAGCTTGTGCGCATCTTTCGGCAGCGTCTCGTCATGGAACTCCTTGGCCTTCTCCGGATCCAGGCCAAGGTGGAACTGGTCTTCCCAGCGGAACTCGAAGCGCGCCTTGCTCAATGCGTTGTCGCGAACCTGCGCCCCCGGATGGCCCTTGGCCAGGTCGGCTGCATGCGCGGCAATGCGATAGGCCATGATGCCGTCGCGCACGTCCTGGCGATTGGGCAGGCCGAGATGCTCCTTCGGCGTCACGTAACAGAGCATGGCCGTGCCGAACCATCCGATCATCGCCGCGCCGATCGCGCTGGTGATGTGGTCGTAGCCCGGTGCGATATCGGTGGTCAACGGCCCCAGCGTATAGAACGGCGCCTCGCCGCACTCACGCAGTTGCTTGTCCATGTTCTCCTTGATCAGCTGCATCGGCACGTGGCCGGGGCCCTCGATCATGGTCTGCACATCATGCTTCCAGGCAGTCTTCGTCAGCTCGCCCAGCGTTTCCAGCTCACCGAACTGCGCGGCGTCGTTGGCATCGGCGATGCAGCCCGGGCGCAGGCCGTCACCCAGCGAGAAGGTCACGTCATAGGCCTTCATGATTTCGCAGATCTCTTCGAAATGCGTGTACAGGAAATTCTCCTTGTGGTGCGCCAGGCACCACTTGGCCATGATCGAGCCCCCGCGGCTGACGATGCCGGTCACCCGCTTGGCGGTGAGTGGCACGTAGCGCAGCAGCACGCCGGCGTGGATGGTGAAGTAGTCCACGCCCTGCTCGGCCTGCTCGATCAGTGTGTCGCGGAAGATCTCCCAGGTCAGTGCTTCGGCGCGGCCGTCGACCTTCTCCAGCGCCTGGTAGATCGGCACCGTACCGATCGCCACCGGCGAGTTGCGGATGATCCACTCGCGGGTTTCATGGATGTGCTTGCCGGTGGACAGGTCCATCACGGTGTCACCGCCCCAGCGGATCGCCCACACCAGTTTCTCTACCTCCTCGGCGATTCCCGAGGAAACGGCGCTGTTGCCGATGTTGGCATTGATCTTGGTCAGGAAGTTGCGGCCGATGATCATCGGCTCGCTTTCCGGATGGTTGATGTTGTTGGGCAGCACCGCGCGGCCGCGCGCGATTTCATCCCGCACGAACTCCGGGGTGATGATCTTCTGGATCGAGGCGCCGAACGCCTCGCCCGGATGCTGCTGCAGCAGGCCCGCATCGCGGATCGCTTCCAGCCGCTGGTTCTCGCGGATGGCAACGAATTCCATTTCCGGCGTGATGATGCCGCGCCGCGCATAGTGCATCTGGGTGACGTTCGCGCCTGCCCGTGCACGGCGCGGCAGGCTGCGGGCGGGGAAGCGCACGGCAGCGAGCTTCGGGTCGTGCTCGCGATCACGCCCGAACGACGAACTCAGGCCTTCGAGCTGCTCGGTATCGCCACGTTCCTCCACCCAGCCGCGACGCAGTGCCGGCAGCCCGGCGGACAGATCGATACGCGCGTCCGGATCGGTGTAGGGGCCGGACGTGTCGTAGACCGTGACCGGTGCATTCTCTTCGCCGCCGAACAGCGTCGGGGTGCGGGTCAACGCGATCTCCCGCATCGGCACCTGCAGATCCGGGCGCGAACCGGGCACGTGGATCTTGCGCGAGCCGGGAATGGGCCGGGTCACGGATTCGGAGAGTTGCTGGGCCTGTTGCTGCAGGGCGGAGAGCTGTGCGTTCATCGGGCATCGTCCAGGAAGGTCAGGGACGAAGCGGCGGCGCACGGCACCCGCGCACGGACGGTCCTTGGGCGGAGTCCGGGCACGGCTGCATTGCAAAGCTTCCCTACGCCGGTATGAGCCGGATCAGGTTCCAAGGGACTGTCTCAACCGTGGCCACATGGCCCGGTACCCCCGCTTCTTGGTGTGCATTAGAGCATAGACCGCCCGCCTCCGGATCTGACCCCAATCGCTATTCGTTAACAGAACCATGACGTCGCGTTCAGTAACGTGCACGTCCGTCGCGCTCCCGCGACCGATGCTTCCTTCGCCGCCGACGCGGCCCCTGCCCGGTTCGCGCCGCATGCCGCCGGCCCTTCGCTGCAAGCTCTGCTCGCTCCCCTCAATCCCTTGATCGGAGAAGCTCCTTCATGGTGTTTCGTGTTTCCATCGCACTGGTTCTGCTGCTGGTGCTGCTTGCCGGTATTGCACCCGGCCCCTTCAATACCGTGGTGCAGAGCATCCTCGGCGAACTCATCCGCGGTATCGGCTGGCTGTACCTGCTGGTGGTGTTCCTGGCCCTGGTGTTCCTGATGTACCTGGCCTTCGGTCGCTTCGGCAACCTGCGCATCGGCGGCGAAGACGCCGAGCCGGAGTTCTCGCGGGCCAGCTGGATGTCGATGCTGTTCGCCGCCGGCATGGGCATCGGCCTGGTTTTCTGGGGCGCAGCCGAGCCGATCTCGCATTTCAGCAAGCCGCCCGAAGGATTGGCGCCAGAGAGCATGGACGCCGCGCGTGCTGCCATGCGCTATGTGTTCTTCCATTGGGGCCTGCACCCGTGGGCCATCTATGCGCTGATCGGCCTGGCAATGGCCTGGTTCCAGTTCAACCGCAACGGCCGTGGCCAGATCAGCGATATGTTGCAACCGATCATCGGCCGTCACCATCGTGGCTGGATCGGGCATATGGTCAACATCTCCGCGGTCGTCGCCACCGCGGTTGGCGTGGCTACAGCACTGGGCTTCGGCACGGTACAGATCGCGGCCGGCGTGGAACGCGTGTTCGGCGTGCAGGCGGGCGTGCCGCTGCAGCTGACCATCATCGCAGTGGCTTTCGTACTGTACATGGCGTCCACGCTCAGCGGCGTCGGCCGCGGCATGAAATGGCTGTCCAACTTCAACCTTGCATTGGCTGCACTGCTGCTCGCGCTGGTGCTGGTACTCGGCCCGACTGGCGCGATCTTCAACACCTTCACGACGACGTTGGGCTCCTATCTCAATCAGCTGGTGACGATGAGCCTGCGCATGTCACCGTTCTCGTCCAGCACCTGGGTCGCGGACTGGACGATCTTCTACTGGGCCTGGTGGATCTCCTGGGCACCGTTCGTGGGTTCGTTCATCGCGCGCATCTCGCGCGGGCGCAGCGTGCGCGAGTTCGTGATCGGCGTGGTGCTGGCACCGACGCTGCTGGGCTTCTTCTGGTTCTCGGTGTTCGGTGGCACCGCGATCTGGATGCAGATCTTCGGCCAGGCCGACCTGCTGCAGGCACTGGGCAACGGCTATGAAACGGTGCTGTTCACCATGTTCGACAGCATGCCGCTGCCGTTGCTGCTGTCGTGCATTGCGCTGGTGCTACTGATGATCTTCTTCGTGACCTCGGCTGATTCTGCGGTACTTGTGCTGGCCAGCATGTCCACGGACGACGCGGGCGAGCCATTGCGCAAGCACAAAGTGGCGTGGGGTGTCGGCATTGCGCTCGTGGCGGGTTCCTTGCTGTTGGCAGGGGGACTGGAGGCGCTGCAGGGCATGATCACCATCGCTGCGCTGCCGTTCGCGCTGCTGATGCTTCTTGTGATGGTGTCCCTGTACCGGGTGCTGGACCAGGAATACACCCGGGAGCGGCGGCAGGCGCAGCGCCAGCGGCACATGATCGATGCGTGGATTGCACGCGAGATGGCGGCGCAGGAGGAGACGCAGGCCGAGGCCGCACGCGCGCACGATCAGGATTGAGGGTGTTTTGCAGCCTGCGGCTGCACCGCTTTTTCAGGCAAGGGCCAAGGTCAAATTCAAAGGCGGTTCTGGGTTGCTGCTGGTTGGGTGGGGGGGGGGGGGGGGGGGGGGGGGGGGGGGGGGGGGGGGGGGGGGGGGGGGGGGG
>NZ_JBHHMJ010000556.1:0-1978 GCF_042136455.1 Stenotrophomonas sp. 3diitr2024 | reverse complement strand
CGCCAGCAAGGAGCAGGCGCAGCAGGTGCACGCGTTCATCCGTGGCGAAGTCGCGCGTATCGATGCTAGAATCGCCGATTCACTGCCCATTGTTTACGGCGGTAGCGTGAAGCCCGACAATGCCGGGGAACTGGCCGACTCGGCCGTCTACGGCCTGCTGGCCGATGACGACGCGGCAGCCACCCTGCCCGCTTGACCCAATCTGGCCAGTAGCGGGCTCAACGCACGGCCATGCCTTTGGACACATACGGCATGGGCGGCCACCGGCCTAGCATCGGAATCCCCTTCCGCTGCCCACCCGGTGCCATGAAGTCCCTGTTGCACACTGCCGCGCTCTGCGTCGGCCTGCTCATCGCCCCAGCCAGCGTGCTGGCCGCGCCTGATGCCGACGCCAAGCCCGATCCGAAGGACGACAAGACCGAGGCACCTGCGTTGCCCGCAGACGCCTCGGCCCGCCAGAGCATGCGCCTGGCCGGCCGCACCCTGGACTACACCGCCACCGTCGGTACCCTGCCGGTGCGCGATGCCAAGGGCAAGGTGATCGCCGACGTGGTGTTTACCGCCTACACGATGCCAGGCAAGGACCGGCCGGTGACCTTCGCGCTCAATGGCGGCCCCGGGGCATCGTCGGTCTACCTCAACATGGGCGCGATCGGGCCCAAGGTGGTGACCTTCGGCTCCGAGGGTGACAGCGCGTCGGCGCCGGCGACGCTGCACGACAACCCCGGCACCTGGCTGGACTTCACCGATCTGGTGTTCATTGATCCGGTCGGGACCGGCTTCAGCCGCGCGCGCATCGGCGACGACGAAGCGAAGAAGGCGCTGTACAACCCCAGCGCCGACATCGAATACCTGTCACGCTCGATCTACGACTGGCTGCTGCGCAACCAGCGCATGGCGTCGCGCAAGTACCTGACCGGCGAGAGCTACGGCGGCTACCGCGGCCCACGCATCACCCACTACCTGCAGACCCGGCTGGGTGTTGCGATGAACGGCCTGGTACTGGTCTCGCCGTACCTGAGCCCGACCCTGGAAGACAACGCCGATGTCTCGCCGATGGCGTGGATGCAGACCCTGCCGTCGATCGCCGCCGCGCACCTGGAGCGCCAGGGCAAGCTGACCGATGCAGCGATGCGCGAAGTAGTGGAATACACCCGTGGCGACTACGCCACCGCGTTGATGAAGGGCCGCAGCGATCCGCAGGCGACCGAGGCAATGCTGCGCCGGGTGACCGAACTGACCGGGCTGGACCCGCAGTTCGTGCGCCGTGCCGGTGGTCGGCTGGAAACCCAGGCCTACCTGCGTGAAGTGTTCCGCGACAAGGGCACGCTGGGCAGCCGCTACGATTCCAACGTAACCGCGTTCGATCCATTCCCGAACGATCCGGAGCAGCGCGCCAACGATCCGCTGCTGGACAGCATCATCGCGCCGACCACCACGGCGATGGTCGACTTCGTGACGCGCGTGGTCGGCTGGAAGGTGGATGCGCGGTACCAGGCGCTGAACTACGACGTGAACCGGCTGTGGGACCGCAATGGCGAGCTGCGCGATGGCGCGGTGACCCAGCTGCGCCAGGCCGTGGCGATCGACCCGCACCTGCAGGTGCTGATCGTGCATGGCTGGAACGACCTGTCGTGCCCGTTCATGGGTTCGATCCTGACCGTGGACCAGATGCCGACGATGGGCAGCAATCCGGACCGTGTACAGGTGCGCAGTTATCCGGGCGGGCACATGTTCTACAGCCGGGCCGACAGCCAGGCGGCGTTCCGCAGGGATGTGCAGGCGCTGTTCCAACGCAATTGAGGAGGGTCGGCCGGGACTGCGGCCCGGCACCCGCTGACTGCAACGGCAATTGCAACTGCAAAAGCGGGCATTCCGTGGGTTGGCGGAGCGGGTCCGGTTGCGGGGGACGCCGTAAACCCGTCCATGGGGGCTTGGTCGCGGCATCCATGCCGCTCACACCCCCGCAACCGGACCC
>NZ_JBHHMJ010000543.1:0-1637 GCF_042136455.1 Stenotrophomonas sp. 3diitr2024 | reverse complement strand
GGTTGCGGGGGGCCAGATCAGTCCGCGGCATGGATGCTGCGGCCAAGCCCCCATGGACGGGTTAACGGCGTCCCCCGCAACCGGACCCACCCCGGCATCCCTCAGTAGCCCGGCTTTTGACGTTGCTGTTGAGGTTGCCGGCCAGCGGCCGGCACTACCGCAGGTGCAGGGTGCAACCCTGCAAAAGAAACACCACCCTACGCCAGCGTCGGTTGTGCATTCGGCCCCCGCGCACTACGATCCTGCGGTTCGCGCGCGTGCGCGCCCTTACTCCTGCTGAGCGCCCCGCGCGCCGCATCTGCCAACCCGAGGTATCCATGGTCATCAAACCGCGCGTCCGCGGCTTCATCTGCGTCACCACCCACCCGACCGGCTGCGAGGCCGCGGTCAAGCAGCAGATCGACTACATCCGTGCGCGCCCGCCGATCCAGAACGGTCCCAAGCGTGTGCTGGTGATCGGCGCGTCCACCGGCTACGGCCTGGCCGCACGCATCACCGCTGCCTTCGGCAGTGGTGCTGCCACCCTCGGCATCTTCTTCGAACGCCCGGGCAGCGAGACCAAGCCGGGTACCGCGGGCTGGTACAACTCGGCCGCGTTCCACAAGTACGCCGACGAAGCCGGCCTGTACGCCAAGAGCATCAATGGCGATGCCTTCTCCGATGAAGTGAAGGCGAAGACCATCGAAATGATCAAGGCCGATCTGGGCCAGGTCGACCAGGTTGTCTACAGCCTGGCAGCGCCGCGCCGCAAGCACCCGAAGACTGGCGAGATCATCAGCTCCACGTTGAAGCCGATCGGCGAGCCGATCACCCTGCGCGGGCTGGATACCGACAAGGAAGTGATCACCGAGACCACCCTGCAGCCGGCCACTCCGGAAGAAATCGCCGGCACCGTCGCGGTGATGGGCGGCGAGGACTGGCAGATGTGGATCGATGCGCTGGCCGATGCCGGGGTGCTGGCCAATGGTTGTACCACCACGGCCTTCACCTACGTGGGCGAAGAGATCACCCAGGCGATCTACTGGAATGGCTCGATCGGCGCGGCCAAGAAGGACCTGGACACCAAGGTGCTGGGCCTGCGCGAAAAGCTGGCGAAAATCGGCGGCGACGCACGCGTGTCGGTGCTGAAGGCCGTCGTGACCCAGGCCAGCTCGGCCATTCCGACCATGCCGCTGTACCTGTCGCTGCTGTTCAAGGTGATGAAGGAAAAGGGCACCCACGAAGGCTGCGTCGAGCAGCTCGACGTGCTGTACGACATCCTTTACGGCGGCAAGTCCGATGGCGTGGCGGTCGATCGCCTGCGCCACGACCTGGTCGATGGCGACGGCCACACCGTCGCGCTGGTCGATGAGGAAGGCCGCCTGCGTGCGGACTACAAGGAAATGGCCGCAGACGTGCAGGGCAAGGTGGTCGCGCTGTGGCCACAGGTGACCAACGAGAACCTGTACGAAATCAGCGACCTGGCCGGTTACAAGGCCGACTTCCTGCGTCTGTTCGGTTTTGGCGTGGAGGGCGTCGACTACGAGGCCGACGTCAACCCGGACGTGAAGATCGGCAACCTGGTCGACATGACCTGATCAGGCAGAAGGCCGGCGAAAGCCGGCCTTCTGGTTTGGTAGTGCCCGGGGGGGGGGGGG
>NZ_JBHHMJ010000537.1:0-2649 GCF_042136455.1 Stenotrophomonas sp. 3diitr2024 | reverse complement strand
TAGCCGGCGGTGATGTCATGCATCGCGCTGCCCCAGTGCAGGCGCTGGGTATAGCGCGGCTCGATGCCGAGCACGCGGTAGTCGCGCGGCTGCACGGTCAGCTGGGTGTTGGCGGCGTTGATCAGCGAGCTGGCAGGCGTGGCTGCGCGACGGCGGTCGTGCAGTGAGCGCCGGCAAGCCTGCTCGCGGCGCCGGCATCCTGCTGCGCAACGCCGACGGCACCAGACACCCAGCTCCACATCGGCAGGTCGCCCCAGTACCAGCCCGGTGGCTGCAGCACGTACATCAGCGCGGCGATGGCCAGCAGGCCGACGCCGGTGATCGCGCCGACCGCGCGCTTCTGCAGGCGCTGCACGCTGGCATCCAGCGCAACCAGATCGCGCGAGCGCATCGCCAGCTCGTGGCGCCCCTCCACCTGCTGGGTCAGCCAAGCGTGTACCAGGCGCGGCATGTCCGGCGCGTGGGTCATGATTTCCGGCAACCGCTTGCCGATCTCGCGCACCACCCGGCGTGGGCTGTAGCGCTCGCGCAGGATCTTCGCCAGCACCGGCTTGGCCACCGCCCAGATATCGATCTGCGGATCCAGCTGGCGGCCGACACCTTCGATGTTCAGCAGGGTCTTCTGCAGCAGGATCAGCTGCGGCTGCAGGGTCAGCTGGTAGCGCTGCGCCACGCGGAACAGCTTCATCAGCACTTCGGCCAGCGAGATCTGCGACAGCGGGCGGGTGAAGTACGGCTCGCACACCGAACGCACGGCCGCTTCCAGATCATCGATGCGTACGTGATCGGGCATCCACCGCGCCTGCACGTGCAGTTCGGCGATGCGGCGGTAATCGCGGTTGAAGATGGCCATGAAGTTCTCAGCCAGGTAGTACTGATCCTCCTGCGACAGCTGGCCCATGATGCCGAAGTCCAGCGCGATGAATCGCGGGTTGGCGCGGCGGCCCGGATCGGTGTCGACCCAGATGTTGCCGGCGTGCGCATCGGCATGGAAGAAGTTGTCGCGGAACACCTGGGTGTAGAAGACCCGCACGCCCTTGGCGGCCAGTACCTTGCGGTCGATGCCCGCCTTGTCGAGCGCGGCGATGTCGTCGGACGGAATGCCCCACACGCGCTCCAGGGTCAGCGCGCGCTCGGCGGTATGGCTCCAGATCACTTCCGGCACGTACAGGTCGTCGCTGTTCTCCCAGAAGCGGCGCAGCACGCTGGCATTGGCGCCTTCGCGCTGCAGGTCCAGCTCGGCGGCGAGGGTGTTCTCGACTTCGGCCACCACTTCGCGCGGACGGATCTTGTCGGCGCGTGGATGGGTGCGCTCGACCAGGGCGGCCAGCGAATTGAGCAGGGCGATATCAGCGTCGATCTGCTTCTCGATGCCCGGGCGCAGCACCTTGACCACCACCTGGCGGCCATCGGCCAGCGTGGCCGCATGCACCTGCGCGATCGAAGCCGAGGCCAGTGGTTCGGTATCGAAGCTGGCGAACGCCTCGCTGACCGGCAGGCCAAGCGCTTCCTCGACAATGCGGCGCGCAGTGTCACCGTCGAACGGCTTGACCCGGTCCTGCAGCAGGGTCAGCTCATTGGCCACATCCGGCGGCACCAGGTCGCGGCGTGTGGAGAGGATCTGGCCGAACTTGACGAAGATCGGGCCGAGATCCTGCAGCGCCAGGCGCAGGCGCGCACCGCGCGACTGTGCGGCGATGTCGGCCGAGGCACGCGGCACGAACGGCTTGGCCAGGCGCAGCCAACGCTCGGCCGGCGTGCCCTGCAGCAGGTCGTCAAGGCGGTAACGCAGGATCACCCGGCCGATGCGGCTCGCCCGCAGCACGGCCTTCATGCGGCACCCCGCAGGCGCTGCACGCGCGCGCCAAGACGCTCGACGTCATCGCGCAGCACGTCCACATCATCATGGAAGGCATCCAGTTCGGCGCGCGGCACCACGTCGCGCGATTCCTCGGTGATGAACTCGGCGGCGCTTTGGGCCAGGTCGATCGCCCCCTGGCGCGCGTGCTGCAGGGCGCTGCGCAGGGTGTTGGCGACCTGCACGCCCAGTACCTCGCCGAATACGCTGACGAACGGCTGCTGCCAGTCCGGGTCGAAGCCCTTGGCCAGCTGCTGCAGGCGCCGCGCCAGTTCGGCGTCACCGGCCACGCGTACACGGCCCTTGTTGTTGGACTCGCCGCGCCGTGCGTTGGCCAGCAGCGGCAGCTGCGCCAGCACGCCGGCCAGGCTGCTGCGCACGGCCAGGTCGGCTTCCTGCGCATCCACCGGGCCGACCCGCAGCTGGTCGCCATCGACGCTGATGCGCATCGC
This sequence comes from Stenotrophomonas sp. 3diitr2024, assembly GCF_042136455.1. Classification (NCBI taxonomy): domain Bacteria; kingdom Pseudomonadati; phylum Pseudomonadota; class Gammaproteobacteria; order Lysobacterales; family Lysobacteraceae; genus Stenotrophomonas; species Stenotrophomonas sp. 3diitr2024. The sequence continues at coordinate 339 of NZ_JBHHMJ010000537.1, read as the reverse complement.
CAGCGACGGCGCTTCCAGGGTCAGGTCAATGTGCCGGCCATCGAGGCTGGCCAGGGCATGGCGGGTATCCGGATCCAGCGCCAGCGCGCGGTTCAGGGCGATCTGCAGGGCGCGGCCAGCGACCGGCTTGAGGGACTTGAGCAGGGAAAGAGCCATGGGCGCATTCTACCTGCGTGGGTGGGGGGCTTGGGCCGGGCTGCCGCCCGGCACCCGCAGACGCAACGGCAACGGCAACGGCCAAAGCAACAGCGGGCATTCCGTGGGTTGGCGGGATGGGTCCGGTTGCGGGGGACGCCGTAAACCCGTCCGTGGGGGCTTGGCCGCGGCATCCATGCCGTG
>NZ_JBHHMJ010000532.1:0-314 GCF_042136455.1 Stenotrophomonas sp. 3diitr2024 | reverse complement strand
AGGGCGGTGCTGCCGGCGAGATCTACAAGCAGTTCGCGCTGACCATCGCCATCTCGATGGCGTTCTCGGCGTTCCTGGCGCTGGGCTTCACCCCGGCGCTGTGCGCGACCTTCCTCAATTCGTCGATCGCGATGTTCATCGGCATTGGCTTTGCAGTGGTGATGACCCGCCTGTTCCGTTCGGTAGGTGCCGAGTGGACCGCGCGCCGCACGGACGCGCCGATCGGGGTGCTGATCGAGGAACTTCGGCAGCGCAACGATCCTTCGTGGCAGCCAACACTGGCGCGCCTGGAAGGCAGCCCGGAGCCGCTGGCC
>NZ_JBHHMJ010000528.1:0-8967 GCF_042136455.1 Stenotrophomonas sp. 3diitr2024 | reverse complement strand
GGCCAACGGCCGGCACTACCCGTGGTCGATAGGCCACGCGTGGATGGATGCATGGCGGAGTCGAGCATGGCTCGACTCTACAGTGCGATCCGTTGCGGACAATCCTGTAGAGCCGAGCCGACGCTCGGCTGCTGCAGCAGGTCCACGCTTGGCGTGGATCTACAAGGCATCGCGCCACTGCCAGCCATCGGCGCCTACCTGTAACACCCGCGTCGGTTGCAACGCCTGCAGCAGGTGCCGGTCGTGGCTGACCATCATCAGGGCACCCGGCCATGCCGCCAGCAGTTCTTCCAGTGCCTGCAGTGCGCTCAGGTCCAGTGCGTTGCCGGGCTCGTCCAGCAGCAACAGCTGCGGTGCGGGGTCGGCATACAGCACGCTGGCCAGGGCGCCCTTCACCCGTTCGCCATCGCTGAGGCTATGGGCTGCCCGCTGGATGCGCTGCGCGTCCAGCCCGAGCAGGGCCAGCCGTGTGCGCAGTTCACCCGCATCCGCCACCGGGTTGGCGGCCTGCACGGTGTCGAGAATGCTGCGTTCGCCGGACAATCCCAGCAGCTGCTGGTCGAGCAGCGCCAGTGGTGCATGGCGCTGCACGATGCCGCTGCGTGCAGGCAGCTGGCCGGCCAGCACGCGCAGGAGCGTGGACTTGCCACTGCCATTGTCACCGACCACGGCGATGCGCTGGCCGCGGCGGATCTCCAATTGCAACGGTGCACTGCAGCCCTGCGGCAGCACCAGCGACTCCGCCTGCAGCAGACGTGCGTTGCCGCGTTCACCGTCACCGGCGAACAGCGCCAGCTCCGGCGCGGCGTGAACTGCCGAAGCCGCTGCGCGCAGCTGGTCGGCGCTGGCCCGCAGGCGCTCGGCTTGTACCTGCTGCGCGCGGCCGTGGCTGGCCTCTGCACGCTGTTTCTGCCGGCCAAGCAGGATCGGTGCCTGGTTGGCCTGCTTCGCATCGCGATTGCCACGTGCCTGGCGCTGCTGCTGGCGTTCGTGCTGCTCGCGCGCGCTGCGCTGTTGCTGCCGGTGCTGGGCGCGGGCGTGGTCGAGCTGTGCGGCGACCGCTTCGCGTTCGGCGGCCCGCGCGTCGGCGTAGTGCTGCCACGGCCCGCCATAGCGATGCAGCCCGCGCGCGTCGAGCTCGACGATCTGCTGCATCTGCGCCAGCAGCTCGCGATCATGGCTGATCACCAGCAGGCCGCCGCGCCACTGCTGCAACCGTTCGTACAACTGTTGGCGATGGCGGCCATCGAGGTGGTTGCTGGGTTCGTCCAGGATCAGCCAATCGGCGCCGCTGGCCCAGGCGCCGGACAGCGCCACCTGCATTGCCTGGCCGCCACTGAGACGCGCGGCGGGTTGGGCGGGATCGAGATCGTCGGGCAGGCGGAGCGCCTGCCATTGCTGCTGCAGGCGCTCGCGCAGATCCCAATGGTCGCCGACGCAGGCGAAGTCGGCCTCATCCACGCTGCCGGCTTCGATGCGTTGCAGCGCGGCCAGTTCCGCGCCGACGCCGGCCAGTTCACCGACCGTGCCGGCGGGGGGATAGCCGGGCGTCGGCAACAGGAACACGCGGCGGCTGCTGCGCACCTGCCCGTTCTCTGGCCGCACCCGACCGGCCAGCAGGCGTGCGAGCACGCTCTTGCCGGCGCCATTGGCACCGACCAGACCGGTGGCGACCGGATCGAAGGAAAACGACAGATCGGAAAACAGCGGGCGGCCGTCGGCCAGCCGATACGACACGCGATCGAGCGTGAGGGAATGTGTGGTCATGCGACCTCCATGGATGCCGGGTTCTCCCCTGCGCGCAGGGGCGGGAAGAGTCAGGCCGTCTGTTGGGAAGACGGCGGCATCAATGGCGCATTGGTCGCGAGCCTCTGGGAGGAATGAGCGGCCAGTATAGCGGGGTTGGCTGAATGGTTTGATGGCTCTGCACTACAAGAGCATCCACGCATGGCGTGGATCTACTGTGGGCCGGGCATGGGTGGATTTCTGGCGGCTACGGCACGGTGTCCAGGCGGGCGCCGACGAAGTCGATGAACACCCGCAGCTTCGGCAATACGTGTCGGCCCGACGGCCACAGCAGGTGGAAGGTGCCGCAGGAGTGCACATGATCCTCCAGCACGGTGACCAGGCGGCCGTCGGCCAGCGCATCGCGTACCGAGTGCACCGGCACGAAGGCCAGGCCGGTATCGCGCAGCGCCAGCGCCACCCGCGCCTCGATGGTGTTGGCCACCATGTGCACCGGCAGCTCCTGCGGTGTTTCGTGGTCGGGCCAGTGGATCGGCCACGGCTCCAGCTTGCCGGTGCTGGGGAAGCGGTAGTGCAGCAACGTGTGCTGCAGCAGGTCGGCCGGCGTGCGTGGAACGCCCCGACGCTGCAGGTAGCCCGGCGAGGCGACGACACGCCGCGGGAACACCCCCAGCCGGCGTGCGTTCATCCGCGAGTCGCTGGGTTCGCCAACGCGCAGCACCGCATCGAAACCTTCCTCGATGACATCGACCAGCCGGTCGCTGAAATCCAGGTCGAGGCGGATGTCCGGATACGCGGCCATGAATTCGGCCATCAACGGCAGGGTAAGGTCGCCTACCAGTGGCAGGCTGATCCGCAGCGTGCCGCTCGGTGCAGCGCGCGGTTGCGCCAGTTCGGTGCGCGCGGCATCGCGTTCGTCGAGGATGCGCCGGCAGCGCGCCAGGAACAGCTGGCCCTCGGCGGTGAGGGTGATGCTGCGCGTGCTGCGGTGGAACAGGCGCACGCCCAGTGCGTGCTCCAGCCGCGCAACGCACTTGCCGGCGGCCGATGCGGAGATGCCCTGCAGGCGCCCGGTCTCGACGAAGCTGCGGGTGTCGGCGGCGTGGACGAAGGTCTGCAGGTTGGCGAGGTTGTCCAGGACTGACATGGGCGTACCGGCAATGAAAACGGCAGGGTAGGGGCGGGTGATCGCGGCACGCGGCGCGGCCATCGCAACACTGTGGTGCGGGGCCTCGGGCAGGCCTTGCGGCGTTGCAGTTCCGGGAATGATGCCGATTGCGGACTGCACGGTCCATGATGCCCGGAGCGGCAACCGGCTTTTTGCAGCGCCGCGCGCTGCCTAACGTGGCGGGCCTCTCCCCACGGATCACCATGATGAATGCCGCCCTTTCCCTTGAACCTGCGCCGACGCTGCCTTCGGTGCAGCGGCTGCTGCAGCAGGTCCATCCGTTGCGCCTGGTTGGTGCGGTGGTGCTGGTGCGCGAGCACGGCGTGCTGCGCCATGCCAGCGCGAGCGGGCTGGCCGATCGCGAGTCGGCCAGGCCGATGCAGCGCGATCAGCTGTTCCGGCTGGCATCGGTCAGCAAGCCGTTGCTGGCCACGGTGATCCTGCGCCTGGTGGCTGAAGGCGTGCTCGACCTCGACGCGCCGGTGCAGCGCTGGCTGCCGGACTTCCGCCCGGCGCTGGCCGATGGCAGCACGCCGCCTATCAGCCTGCGCCAGCTGCTCAGCCACAGCAGCGGACTGGGCTATCGCTTCCTGGAGGCGGATGCGGAGGGACCCTACGCGCGCGCTGGCGTCAGCGATGGCATGGACGCCAACCCGTTGACCCTGGCCGAGAACGTGCGCCGCATCGCGCAGGTGCCACTGCTGTTCGCACCGGGCAGCCAGTGGCTTTACTCGTTGGGCGTGGACGTGGCCGGTGCGGTGGCCGAAGCCGCGACCGGTGAAACGCTGCAGGCGCTGTTCCAGCGTCTGCTGGCTGCCCCGTTGCGCCTGCGCGACACCGCGTTCGTTACGCGCGATGCAGAGCGGCTGGCCACGCCGTATGTGAGCGACACGCCGCAACCGCATCGCCTGCAGGAAGGCGAGGTGGTCGCACCTTTCGAGGGAACGCTGGGCATCGAGTTCAGTCCCGCGCGTGCCACCGACGCCAGTCGGTTCGCTTCGGCCGGCGCCGGCCTGGTCGGTACCGCCGATGAGGTGATGGCGGTGCTGGAGGCTTTGCGCGACGTGCAACGCTCCGGCCTGCTGCCGCCCGCGCTGGCGGCAGAGATGGCCAGCCCGCAGGTGGGCGAACAGGGGCCGCCGGAACCGGCCGGCTGGGGCTTCGGGCTGGGCTTTGCGGTACTGCGCGATGCCGCCGCCAGCGGCACACCACAGCGCGAAGGCAGCTGGCGCTGGGGCGGTGCCTACGGGCACAGCTGGTTTGTCGACCCGTCGCGTGGGCTGAGCGTGGTGGCGCTGACCAACACCCTGTACGAAGGGATGGATGGCGTTTTTGTCGATGCACTGCGCGACGCGGTCTATGCCGACCTGGAGACTACGCGATGAGCGGCCATGCCATCGATGCCGCCAGTCCGGCCGGCGAGGCCACGCGCCTGCCGTGGGCGGGCCTGCTTGCCTTGGCCGGTGGCGGCTTCATCACCCTGTTGACCGAGACCCTGCCGGCGGGTGTGCTGCGGCCGATGGGCGAAAGCCTGGGCGTGAGTGATGCGGCGGTCGGCCAGCTGGTGAGCGTGTATGCGCTGGGTTCGGTGATGGCCGCACTGCCGATGACCGCGCTGACCCAGCGCCTGCCACGGCGTCCGCTGCTGCTGGCGGCCATCGCCGGCTTCGTGGTGGTCAATACGCTGACCGCGTTGAGCAGCAGTTACGCGCTGATCCTGGCTGCGCGCTTCCTGGCCGGTGTGAGCGGTGGATTGCTGTGGTCGCTGGTGGCTGGCTACGCCGCACGCATGGTGGTGCCGTCGCTGCAGGGACGGGCCATCGCAGTGGCGATGGTCGGTTCGCCGCTGGCGCTGTCGCTGGGGGTGCCGGCCGGAACGCTGTTTGGCCAGCAGATCGGCTGGCGCTGGGCGTTCGCGTTGATGAGCGTGCTGGGTCTGCTGCTGCTGGCCTACGCGCGCTGGGCGTTGCCTGCGCTGCCGGCCGCTGGGGCCGGGCAACGCACTTCGCTGGCGACCGTGTGGCGCCTGCCCGGTGTACGCAGTGCGCTGCTGGTGATGGCGCTGTACGTGCTGGCGCACAACGTGCTGTACACCTACATCGAGCCGCTGGCCGTCGACGCGGGTGCCGGTGCGTGGCTGGACCGGCTGCTGCTTGCTTTCGGCATGGCGGCGATTGCTGGCATCGCGATGGCTGGCTGGGGCGTGGATCGCTACCTGCATGCGCTGGTGTGGGCGGCGGTGATCGGCTTCATCGTTCCGGTGCTGGCCTTGCTGGTGTGGCCAGGCGTGGCGAGCGCGCTGCTGCTGGCGACGATCCTGTGGGGCGTGGCGTTCGGCGCCGTGCCGACCCTGTTCCAGACCGCCTTGGCACGGCGCGCCGGGGCCGCTGCGGACCTGGCGCAGTCGATGCTGGTGACCGGCTGGAACCTGGCCATTGCGGCCGGCGGCGTGGCAGGCGGGGTGCTGCTGCAGGCCAGCGGCCCACGCCAGCTGGGATGGCTGCCGTTGCTGTTGCTGGCGGTGACCGCCGCGTGGTTGCTGGCACGGCCGAGGGCGTGGGCGTAGCTATTGATCAGTGATGACGCGGTGCCGGCGAGCGGCCGGCACTACCGTGGGCCTTGCTTTTGCCTTGCTAATCCAGCGGTACCTGCTCGATCGGCACGCTGCGCGGGTTCTGCATGTGTTCGCGTGCAGCGCCGTACTGCTGTTGCCGCTTCTGATGGAAGGCGACGAACTCATCGCGCGGCAACGGCCGCGAGAACAGCCAGCCCTGTCCGAATTCCACATGCCGGCTGTGCAGGTAGGCCAGCTGCGCTTCGGTTTCCACGCCCTCGGCCACCACCCACAGGCCCAGCTCCTTGGCCATGTCGATGATGTGCGGCGTGACCGGGCTGGTGGCGCTTTCGGTACCGATCGCATCGATGAATGATTTGTCGATCTTCAGCGCATCCAGTGGCAGCTGCTGCAGGTATTGCAGGCTGGAGAAGCCGACCCCGAAATCGTCGATGGCCACGCTGTGGCCGGCGCGGCGGGCGGCGGCGAGCATGGTGCGCGCGCGGTCCAGATCGAGGAAGCCACGTTCGGTGGCCTCCATCCAGATCTGCTGCGGCAGGATGCCGCTGCCGGCCATGTGCCGGGAGATCATCTTCAGGGCGCGACCGCTGCTGATGTCTTCGGCGGCGAGGTTGATCGCGATGTGCGCGCTGCGGTCGGCGACCAGCAGCTCGCGCATGTCGCGCACCACGTTCTCGATCACCAGGTCGGTGACGTCGGCGATCATGCCGGCCTCTTCGGCCAGTGGAATGAACAGGTCAGGGCGCACCTGGGTGCCATCCGGGCGTTGCCAGCGCACCAGCGCCTCGGCGCCGACGCAGATGCCGGTGTCCAGTTCGATGATCGGCTGGTAATGCAGGTACAGCTCGCGGCGACGGATGGCGGTGGCCAGTTCGCCGCGCAGGGAAAGGCGGCGCCGCGACAGCCAGATCACCAGGCCGGCCCCGGCGGCGGCCAGCAGCAGGCCCGCCGGCACGTACAGCCAGGCCTGTTGGCGGAAGGCGGCGGCAAGCGCGGTGCGCGGTGTAGTGGCGACGGCCAGCCATTCCTCGTTGCGCGCGGTAGCGAACAGCGTGGTGTGGTCCAGGCCTTCGCCCGGGTCGCGCAGCAGTGCCTGCAGCAGGTCCGGATCCAGGCCGGGCTGTTTGGCCAGCAGGCGTCCATCGGGGCTGGCCAGTGCCAGCCGCACATTCGGGTCGGCGATGACATCGACGAAGCGGCGTGGGTCCACCAGAGCGTCGTAGGACCCATACAGGATCGCCAGCACCTGGCGTCGCCCGCTGATTTCCGGGCGCACGTCCACTGCGATGCCGGCGCCGTCGCTGGTGACGTGGTCCGGCCTGGGCTGATCCACATCCGACAGGAACGGCCCCCAGGAGGTGCAGCGCAGCTTGCCTCCTTCGAAGTAGCCCATCTGGTCAATCGATGGGGTGGTCATCACCAGGGTCTGCATGCGCCGGATGTGCTCGGGGCTGCAGGACACGTAGGCACCGGCTTCGGCGGATTTCAGCGCCGCCAGCGCCTCCTGGTAGGACAGGTCGGAGCGGCGCAGGGTGCGATCGGCGATGTCGCGCAGGCGCTGCTGTTCGACGCTGACCGCGCGGTCCCAGGTGGCGTAGGCCATGACCGCGATCGGCACCGCAGCGGCCAGCAGGGCCAGTGCGGTACCGCCGATGATGACGCGCAGGCGGCTCATGGCCGGGGCTCCAGCAGGGCGGGCGGGGCAGGGCGCATGGTCGGGCCGGTCCTTGGGCAGGTGCGGCTATCTGAGCATGGCACCGGGCCGGGCGGAATGGGATCAATACGGTATTCGGTCACATTGTGGTGAAAGCGGCCTGCTTTGACGCAATGGGGCCGTCTGGCGCTGGCGCTCGGCGCCGCGGAGGACTACCGTCGAACGCTTCGCCCGCCCCTTCCCGCGCCCATGACCGAGCCCGCCACGCCCCCCGAGCACCTGCGCCGCAGCCTGTCCAACCGCCACCTGCAACTGATCGCCATCGGCGGTGCCATCGGCACCGGCCTGTTCATGGGCTCGGGCAAGACCATCAGCCTGGCCGGCCCGTCCATCGTCTTCGTCTACCTGATCATCGGCGCGATGCTGTTCTTCGTGATGCGTGCGATGGGCGAGCTGCTGCTGTCCAACCTGCAGTACAAATCCTTCATCGACTTCTCCACCGACCTGCTCGGCCCGTGGGCCGGGTTCTTCTGTGGATGGACCTACTGGTTCTGCTGGATCGTCACCGCGATTGCCGACGTGATCGCGATTGCCGCCTACGCACAGTTCTGGTTCCCCGGGCTTGAGGCCTGGAAACCGGCGCTGGCCTGCGTGATGCTGCTGCTGGCGTTGAACCTGGTGACGGTGAAGCTGTTCGGTGAAATGGAATTCTGGTTCGCGCTGATCAAGATCGTGGCGATCTGTGCGCTGATCATCACCGGCGCCGGGCTGGTGGCGTGGGGCTTCACCTCACCCAGCGGCCACACCGCGTCGCTGTCGAACCTGTGGAATGACGGTGGCATGTTCCCGATGGGCCTGGTCGGCTTCTTCGCCGGGTTCCAGATTGCGGTGTTCGCCTTCGTCGGCATCGAGCTGGTCGGCACCACCGCCGCCGAAACCGCCGATCCCGAGCGCAACCTGCCCAAGGCAATCAACTCGATCCCGGTGCGCATCATCATCTTCTATGTGCTGGCGCTGATCGCGATCATGGCGGTCACCCCGTGGCGCCAGGTGGTGCCGGACAAGAGCCCGTTCGTGCAGCTGTTCGTGCTGGCCGGCATTCCCGCCGCCGCCAGCCTGATCAATTTCGTGGTGCTGACCTCGGCCACGTCCTCGGCCAACAGTGGCATCTTCTCCACCAGCCGCATGCTGTACGGCCTGGCCGAAGAGGGGCACGCCCCGCGCGGGCTGTCGAAGTTGTCACGCGCTGCCGTGCCCGCCCGAGGCCTGCTGTTCTCGTGCCTGTGCCTGCTGGGCGGCACGCTGCTGATCTACCTGATTCCGAACCTGGTGACCGCCTTCACCCTGGTGACGACGCTGGCCACGGTGCTGTTCATCTTCGTCTGGTCGCTGATCCTGGTGGCCTACATGGCCTATCGCCGCCGCTACCCGGAGCGCCACGCTGCCTCGATCTTCAAGATGCCCGGCGGCGTTGCCATGTGCTGGGCCTGCCTGGTGTTCTTCGCCGCCGTGCTGGTGCTGCTGAGCCTGCAGGGCGACACCCGCCAGGCGCTGATCGCCAGCCCAGTGTGGTTCGTGCTGCTGGGCGCGGGGTATTGGGTACGCCGGAGGGCCGCGAAGTGATCCAACGTCTCCGTTCCATCGATTGATCCATCGTCTCCAGAGAGTTTCATCCACGCATGGCGTGGATCTACTGTCAGCCGCAGGAAATCGGCCGCTGCCGTTGCCGTTGAGGTTGCCGGCCAGCGGCCGGCACTACCGCGGGTGCAGGGCGTAGCCCTGCCGGCCCCCCATTCACCCAACATTCGCGGGCGGGGGGGGGGG
>NZ_JBHHMJ010000519.1:0-507 GCF_042136455.1 Stenotrophomonas sp. 3diitr2024 | reverse complement strand
CGCCACCATCGAAGCGGTCCAGCATCTTGAGCTTGGTGAAGTCGATGCTGTCGGTGTAGTAATCCACATGCGTGCGGGTGACGTAGGCCTTGCGGCCCTCCCAGTCGAGCGTCTCCACCTGGTAGGGCGTGGACTACCAGGGTATCTAATCCTGTTTGCTCCCCACGCTTTCGTGCCTCAGTGTCAATGTTGGTCCAGGTAGCTGCCTTCGCCATGGATGTTCCTCCTGATCTCTACGCATTTCACTGCTACACTTTGACCTCATCTGAACATCTGCTACCGCCCATGACCGTGGCCAACCGCCGCATTGCCGTCTATCCCGGCACGTTCGACCCGATCACCAACGGTCACATCGACCTTGTGAGCCGGGCCGCGCCGATCGCTGCTGGGAATGAGGAGATCCAGATGAAAACCGTACGCCGTCTTGTCCCCATGGCTGCCATCGGCGGGGCCCTGCTCCTGCTCGCGACAGCGGTGACCGCTGCCGATACCGTGCTGCATCCGTTC
>NZ_JBHHMJ010000518.1:0-15051 GCF_042136455.1 Stenotrophomonas sp. 3diitr2024 | reverse complement strand
CACAGGAAACCAGCTTTTGAAGTTGCTTCGGCCGTTGCTTCGGACTCTGCGGGTGCCGGGCAAAGCCCGGCCGAACTACAATCCCACTCATGCTGAAATTCTTGAATACCTCCCGCCGGGGGCGCCAATGAGCGGCCGTGGGGGCAACGACGGCCAGGTCCGCATCATCGGCGGTCGCTGGCGCAATACCCGCTTGCCGGTGCCGACCCTGCCGGGGCTTCGGCCCAGCAGCGACCGTGTGCGCGAGACCCTGTTCAACTGGCTGATGCCCAAGCTGGGCGGGGCCCGCGTCCTGGACCTGTTCGCAGGCAGCGGCGCATTGGGGCTGGAAGCCGTCTCGCGCGGTGCCGCCCACGCCACCCTGGTCGAGCGCGATGCGCAGCTGGGACGCAACCTGACCGCCGCCGTGGCCAAGCTGCAGGCCAGCGACCAGATCAGCGTCGTGCAGGCAGATGCCCTGCGCTGGCTGCAGGGTGCGCAGGCGCAGCAGGCCGATCTGGTGTTCATTGACCCGCCATTCGCCGATGGCCTGTGGCAGGACGTGCTGGCCCAGCTGCCGCGGCACCTGGCAGCCGATGCCTGGCTGTACCTGGAATCGCCGGCCGGCCACGTGCCGGTGCTGCCGCAGGGCTGGCTGCTGCACCGCGAGGGCGGCACCCGTGAGGTGCGCTTTGCCCTGTACCGCCGTGCCACTGCTACACTTTGACCTCATCTGAACATCTGCTACCGCCCATGACCGTGGCCAACCGCCGCATTGCCGTCTATCCCGGCACGTTCGACCCGATCACCAACGGTCACATCGACCTTGTGAGCCGGGCCGCGCCGCTGTTCGAAAAGGTCGTGGTCGGCGTGGCGCAGAGCCCGTCGAAGGGCCCGGCGCTGCCGCTGGAACAGCGCGTGCAGCTGGCGCGTGGCGCCCTGGCCCACCATGGCAATGTCGAAGTCATCGGCTTCGATACCCTGCTGGCCCATTTCGTACGTTCGGTCCAGGGCGGGGTGCTGCTGCGCGGCCTGCGCGCGGTGTCCGACTTCGAGTACGAGTTCCAGATGGCCAGCATGAACCGCCACCTGATCCCCGAGGTCGAGACCCTGTTCCTGACCCCGGCCGAGCAGCACAGCTTCATTTCGTCCTCGCTGGTCCGCGAGATCGCGCGCCTGGGCGGCGACGTGTCCGGTTTCGTGCCGGCCGCGGTGCTCGAAGCCCTGCGCAAGGTCCGCGAAGCGAAGGCGTCACAGTCGTAAGCCCGCCGTACCTGCACCCCATTACGTACAACACCACGCACCATTCCGGGAGGAAATCCATGAACACCACCATGCGCGCGATGCTGATCGCTTCGTTGGCCCTGGCCTTCACCGCCTGCAAGAAGGAAGAGGCCGCTCCGGTCGACGAGGCCAAGCAGGCCCTGGTCGCCCCGGCCAAGGACGACGATGCAGGCTGGAAGAAGTACCTGCAGGAAGTGGCCATCCAGAACATGGGCAACATCACCAACAGCCCGTTCCTGTATTACCTCTCCCCGGAATCGGACCCGGACTTCCAGGCCAAGTACGAGCGCCAGACCGAGAGCGCGACCCAGGCCGTGGCCCGTGGCGTGCAGCCGGGCAACATGCTGGCCTTCGGTTCGTCGGCCTCGGGCAAGATGGCTGACATGATCCAGGCCGTGTTCAAGGACGTTTCGCCGGATTCGATGAAGGGCGTGCGCGTCGTCTTCATCGGCCAGTCGGCCGACAACGCCCGCGTGCAGGCTGCGATCCAGCCGACCGGTGCCGAGTACATTTTCGTCGAAGCCAAGTAATACCGAGCCATGGCGGCCATGCTCCGGCATGGCCCGGGCGGCGTCCTGCCAGGGCGCCGCTGATGACCTGACCGGCCCGCGCGCCCGCGCTGGCCGGTCCTTTGTCCCAAGGCGCGGGCGAGGAGTATCGCCATGTCGCTGAAAATCAACGAGCTCTGCGTCAACTGCGACGTCTGCGAGCCGGCCTGCCCGAACCAGGCCATAGCGATGGGTGAAACCATCTACGTGATCGACCCTGCGCGCTGCACCGAATGCGTGGGTCATTTCGACGAGCCACAGTGCGTGGTCGTCTGCCCGGTCGAGTGCATCGACCCGGATCCGGAGATCGTGGAAACGGAAGACCAGCTGCTGGCCAAGCTGCGCCAACTGCAGCACGATCACCCCGAACTCTATGCGGAGCCCCCATCCGAATGAAGACGCTGATCGTCCGCCCCCTGTTGCTGCTCGGCCTGCTGCTGAGCCCGGTTGCCTGGGCCGACAGCCCGGCCCGTGCCGAGCGCCCCGATGGCGCGGCCATTGCCAGTGGGCACGCGCTGGCCACCCAGGCCGGCATCGACATCCTGGCGCAGGGCGGCAACGCCTTCGACGCCGCGGTGGCAGTGTCGTCCACGCTGGCGGTGGTCGAGCCGATCAGTTCCGGGCTGGGCGGTGGTGGCTTCTTCCTGCTGCACGACGCGGCCACCGGCAAGGACGTGATGCTGGACGCGCGCGAGACCGCACCGGCCGCCGCTACACCGCAGGCCTTCCTCGACAAGCAGGGCAACCTCGACCGCGACCGCTCGGTCAACGGTGCGTGGTCGGCCGGTATTCCCGGCCTGCCTGCGGCGCTGGTCGAACTGTCGGCCAAGCACGGCAAGCTGCCGCTGTCTGCATCGCTGCAGCCGGCGATCCGCATCGCGCGCGAAGGCTTCCCGGTGTACGACCGCATGGCCAAGGGCTATGCGTCGCGCCGTGAAGTGATGGAGCGCTATCCCGGCACGCGTGAAGTCTATCTGCGCAACGGCAAGCCGATCGCCAGCGGTGACCTGTTCAGGCAGCCGGAGCTGGCGCAGACGCTGGAGCGCCTGGCCGCAGGTGGCTTCGATGGCTTCTACAAGGGCCAGACCGGAAAGCTGCTGCTGGCCGGCGTGAAGCAGGCCGGCGGCAAGTGGACCGCTGAAGAGCTGGCCGGCTACCGCGTGAAGCAGCGCGAGCCGATCGTGTTCAACTACAACGGCTGGAAGATCACCACCGCGCCGCCGCCGTCGTCCGGTGGCATCGCGCTGGCCAGCATGCTGCAGATCCTGGAAGGCTGGGACATCAGGAAGATGGATCCGGCGCACCGTACCCACCTGGTGGTGGAGTCGATGCGCCGCGCCTACCGCGACCGTACGTTCTTCCTCGGCGATCCGGACTTCGTGCAGATCCCGCAGAAGGTGCTGACCAGCAAGGACTACGCACAGGGCCTGCGCGCGACCATCCATCCGGAGAAGGCCACGCCCAGCGACCTGCTGTCGGGCAATCCGACGCCGCTGGAAGACGACGAGACCACGCACTTCTCGATCATCGACCGCGACGGCAACCGCGTCGGCGCCACCCAGACCGTCAACCTGCTGTACGGCTCGGGGCTCATTCCCAAGGGCACCGGCGTGCTGCTGAACAACGAGATGGACGATTTCGCGCTGAAGCCGGGTACGCCCAATGCCTTCGGCGTGATGGGCTACGAGGCCAATGCGCCGAAGCCGGGCAAGCGCATGCTCAGCTCGATGACGCCGACCTTCATGGAAAACAGCGACAAGGTGATCGTGCTGGGCACGCCGGGTGGCAGCCGCATCATCACCATGGTGCTGCTGGGCATCCTCGGCTACGACGCCGGCCTGGACGCGCAGCAGGTTGCCGCGCTGCCGCGCTACCACCACCAGTGGCTGCCGGATCTGATCGAAGCCGAGGACGATGCGTTCGACGCGGCGACGGTGAAGCAGCTGCAGGCGATGGGCCACAGGATCGACCTGCCGGGCAATGTCGCCGCCGGCGGTCGCGGTTCCAGCCACGTGTGGGGCAACCTGCAGACCGTGGAATGGGACCGCAAGGCGAACAAGCTGTTCGGCGGCAGCGACCCGCGCAATCCGGTGGGCAGTGCCCAGGTCGTGCCGGCCCACTGATGTGGCGGTGCCGGCCACTGGCCGGCAATGTGGCAGATCACCAGGACCCCGCCAACCGGCGGGGTTTCCTGTTTCCTTTCTAGCGATTATTTAACAGTCCGGCGCCGATAATCGACGCATGAAACTCTGGTCTATTCGTGGAAACTCGCAGCGCCTGGACGGCGGCGCGATGTTCGGCAACGCGCCGCGTGCGTTGTGGGAAAAATGGGCGGCTCCGGACGAGCTCAATCGCATCGAGCTGGCCTGCCGTGCGCTGCTTGCCAGTCCGCTGGAAGGCAAGACAGTACTGTTTGAAACCGGTATCGGTGCGTTCTTCGACCCGCGCATGCGCGAGCGTTATGGCGTGCAGGAAAGCCAGCACGTGCTGATCGATTCACTGCGCGAAGCGGGTTTCGAGCACGAGGACATCGACGTGGTGGTGCTCAGCCACCTGCACTTCGATCATGCCGGCGGCCTGCTTGCCGCATGGAGCGAAGGGCGTGAGCCCGAACTGCTGTTCCCCAACGCAACCTATGTGGTTGGTGCGCAGCATTGGCAGCGCGCCGTGCGGCCACACCCGCGCGATCGGGCCAGTTTCATTCCTGAGCTGCCCGGCCTGCTGCAGGCCAGTGGCCGCCTGGAAGTAGTGGAGGGGGAGTACTCGAAGGCGCTCGGCCGCAGCGTGCGCTTCAGCTACAGCGATGGGCATACGCCGGGGCTGATGCTGGCCGAGATCGTTGGCCACGCGCATGCCGGTGAAGATGCGCACGGTGGCGTGGTGTTCTGTGCCGACCTCATACCAGGTCGTTCATGGGTGCACGTGCCGATCACCATGGGCTATGACCGCAATGCCGAATTGCTGATCGACGAGAAACGGCAGTTCCTTGAAGACAAGCTGGCGCGCAACGTGCGGCTGTTCTTCACCCACGACCCGCAGGTGGCGCTGGCGCAGCTGGGCCGTGATGACAAGGGACGTTTCGTGACCCTGCACGAACAGGGCGAGCTGAAGGCGCGCGCCCTGGGTTAATGGCAGAGCCGAGCGTGGGCTCGGCTCTACATCACTCGTCGTTACGACGCCTTCAGGCAGCTGCTCATGAAGGTCTTGCGCGCATCGCCGGCCAGCTTCTTCGCGCCCGCGTCAGCGTTGCATTTGCGCATGCGTTCCTGCTGCGTATTGACCGGCTTGGTTTCGGCGGCCTGGCCACTGAGGCAGGAGCTCTGCGCGGTCTTGTAGGCATCCCCCTTCAAGCCCTTGTTCTTGGCCGAGCATTCGGCCATGCGCTGCTGCTGCGGGGTGGTGGCATTGGCAGTCAGGGGCAGGCCGACCAGCAGGACGGCGGCCAGCAGGAAAGAGGCTTTCATCGGGAGCTCCAAGCGGTGGCGGGTGCGCGGAGCATTCGCTTCCGACCGGTAAGGCCACGTGAAGAATCACGCGTCGGCCACACCCGCGTCCACGGGCGTTCACGTGACGCGGCGAAGCGGGCCGGCGAACGGTTGTCGGGTCAGAGCACTCTCCTGCGGAGAGGGATCCGACCACGGTTCGCCGGATCAGCCGACGCGAGTGCCGAAGATGCGGTCACCCGCGTCGCCCAGTCCGGGCAGGATGTAGCCCTTGTCGTTGAGCTGGGCATCGATGGCCGCAGTGTAGATTTCCACGTCCGGATGGACGGCCTTCACTGCTTCGATGCCTTCGGGCGCGGCCACCAGGAAGATGCCCTTGATGCGACGGGCGCCGGCGCGCTTGAGCATGTCGATGGTGGCGATCAGCGTGCCGCCGGTGGCCAGCATCGGGTCGAGGATCAGTGCGTCGCGCTCTTCCAGGCGGCCGGTCAGGCGCTCGAAGTAGGGTACCGGCTGCAGGGTTTCTTCGTCGCGCTGCAGGCCGACCACGCTGACACGGGCGGCCGGAATCAGCGACAGCACGCCGCTGAGCATGCCCAGGCCGGCACGCAGGATCGGCACCACGGTGATCTTGGCGCCGGCAATGCGCTGCACCGTCACCGGGCCGGCCCACCCGGCCAGGGTGTGCGGCTCGGTATCCAGGTCGGCGGTGGCCTCGTAGGCCAGCAGCGTACCCAGCTCGTTGGCCAGTTCGCGGAAATCCTTGGTGCTGAGCGCAGCGTTGCGCATCAGGCCGATCTTGTGCTGCACCAGCGGGTGGCGCACTTCGACGATCTTCATGGTCGGGAAGGGGAATAGGGAGAGAGGCCGCCATTTTGCCGGATTGGCGGGGCGAAGCCCAAACCGGGCCCGGGGCCGCTGTACATGAATTGTGCAGAGGCATGTCACGGCCATGCAACCTTGCGGACATACCGTGCAGACCCATTCTTAACAGGAATGGGGATTCCCAGTGCATATCAAGACTCCGTTGGCCGTTGCCATCACCCTGACCCTGGCGATGGGGGCCGCCGCCCCGCTGCAGGCCGCCGGGCAGCAGGCGGTAGCCGCCACCGGCGCCGTGGCGGCCGACGCGGTCGACCTGGACCGTATCGAGGTGCGCGCCCAGCTCGAATCGCAGATCCGCGCGGTCGACCTCAAGCGCGGCAGCGACGCCATCGAAGACGCGGTGTCCTCCGATGCCCTGGGCCAGTACCCGGACAAGAACGTGGCCGAGTCGCTGCAGCGCCTGCCGGGCATCAGCGTGACCCGTGACCAGGGTGAGGGCCGTTTCGTGGTCATCCGTGGCCTGGACGCCAATCTCAACAGCGTCAGCGTGGATGGCATCGCCGTGGGCACGCCGGAGGATTCCAGCCGTGCCGCGCCGCTGGACGTGATCCCGTCCGATTCCACCGAACGCCTGCGCGTGGTGAAGTCGCCGACCCCGGACATGCCCGGTGATGCCATCGGCGGTGCCGTGCTGGTGGAATCGGCCTCGGCCTTCGACCGCGACGGTCGCAGCCTGCGTGGCAAGATCGAGGGCAGCCACCAGCAGCTGTCCGGGGAGACCAGCCCGAAGGCGGCCTTCAACTACAGCGAAGTGTTCAACGACACCTTCGGCGTGGCGCTGGGCGTGAACTACCAGAAGCGCCGGTTCGAGTCGGACAACACCGAAGTGGAGTACGACGGCGAGGACGATGCCGCCCCCGGTGACGTGACCGCGATCAACCTGCAGCACCGTAAGTACGAGATCGAGCGCAAGCGCATCGGCGCCAACCTCAACCTCGACTGGCGGCCGGACGAAGACAGCAGGTACTACCTGCGCACGCTGTACAGCCAGTTCGACGATGCGGAGACCCGCCAGCGCGTGATCTTCAACTTCGACGACGCGAAGATGGTCAAGACCGGCACCGACCAGTACCGCCTGGATGGCATGCCGAAGGACTCGATCGACAAGCGCATGCGCTACCGCACCAAGAAGGAAAACACCTTCGCGGCCAGCCTGGGCGGCGAGAACAAGTTGACCAACGCCGTGGTTGATTACCGGATCGGCTACACCCGTACCGAAGAGCGCGTGAACGACGAGATGGAGGCGCGTTTCAAGCTCAACGGCAAGGCGTTCAACGGCAGCCTGGACCAGAGCAGCCGGCTGCCCAGCTACAGCTTCGACAACCCGCAGTGGCTGGACAACAGCAATTACGCGTTCGACCGCTTCGTGCTATCGCCCAAGCAGGTGAACGACAAGGAGCACAGCGCGCAGGTCAACGTGCGCTTCGACGGCGACAGCAGCAGCATCAAGTTCGGTCTGCTCGGCCGCTGGCGCGACCGCGACGTGAATGTGGATGAGCGCGAACTGCGCGTCGGCCCGAAGGTGGCGCTGGCGGGCTGGACCACCTCCTCGCCCGAACATCGCCACGGCAACTTCGGCGACGGCATGGATTCGGCGGCGATGCGTGCCTTCTGGGCGGCCAATGGCAGCCAGTACAGCGCCCGCCCGCAGGACGTCGGCGGCAATGCGATGACGTCGCTGGAAGAGGATTACGTGGCCAGCGAAGACATCTTCGCCAGCTACGCCATGGGTACCTGGGACGTGGGCGCG
Source organism: Stenotrophomonas sp. 3diitr2024 (assembly GCF_042136455.1). NCBI lineage: Bacteria > Pseudomonadati > Pseudomonadota > Gammaproteobacteria > Lysobacterales > Lysobacteraceae > Stenotrophomonas > Stenotrophomonas sp. 3diitr2024. The sequence continues at coordinate 7,162 of NZ_JBHHMJ010000518.1, read as the reverse complement.
CTGCGCCTCATCGGCGGCGTGCGCGTGGAGAACACCCGCTTCAAGGCGATCGGCAACCAGGTGGACGTGGCCGCCAACGGCCGCAGCTTCACCGTCACCCCGCGCGTGGCCAACAGCAGCTACACCAACGTGCTGCCGGGCCTGCACCTGCGCTATGACGCGGCTGATGACTGGGTGCTGCGCGCCTCGGCCAACAAGACCGTATCGCGCCCGTCCTTCGGCGACGTCTCGCCGCGCGTGGGTTACAGCCGTGGTGACGAGGAAGTGCGCCTGGGTAACCCGGAACTGGATCCGTACGAGTCGAAGAACATCGACCTGTCGTTGGAGAAGTACATCGGCAGCAGCGGCATCGTTTCGCTGGGCCTGTTCCACAAGTCGATCGATGGCTACATCGTCGAAACCGTGCGCACCAATGATCCGGCCTACGGTGGATTCGATGTGACGCAGCCGATCAATGGTCGCAAGGCCACCGTGCGTGGTGCGGAGTTCAACTGGCAGCAGCAGCTGGCCTTCCTGCCGGACGGCCTGGATGGCCTGCTGGTCGGCGCCAGTGGCACCTGGCTGGATACAAAGTTCGATGCCGGCATCAAGGACCGTGCGGGCGAGGACTTCACGCTGCCGCGCGCTTCCAAGCATGTCTACAGCGCACACATCGGCTATGAAAAGTATGGTGTAAGCACGCGCCTGGCGGCCGTGTACCGCAGCGAGTACCTGGACAGCATCGGCAAGGGGCGCGCGTTCGATATCTACGTTGCGCCGAATACCCAGCTCGATTTCTCGCTTGACTACAGGTTCACCCCGCGCGTGAGCGTGTACTTTGAAGCGCAGAACCTGCTGGACAAGCCGTTGGAGCTGTACCAGGGCACCCGTTCGCGCACCCTGCAGCTGGAAGAGTACGGCCGCACCTATGCGCTTGGCCTGAAGGTGGCGCTGTGAGGGGGCGTGGCGTCACCGTCCTGGCCGCCGCGCTGGCGGCTACGCTGGTCGCCGGCTGCACGCCGGCCACCGGCAGCGATCCGGTTGCGGGAGCTGCCGCGCCGGCCGCCGGGGGCGAGCGCGTGGTGACCACCATCGCCGAAGCGTTCCTGTCACCGATGACCCCGGCCGACAACATCGACTCGCCGGCGGCCTGGCGCGCGCCGGACGGCGTACTGTGGCTGATCGCCACTGCCAAGGCCACCGACAAGCTGGTGGTCTACGACGGCAGCACCGGCCAGCACCTGCGTGACGTCGGCAGCAGCGGCACCGCACCGGGGCAGTTCGACCGCCCAAACGGCATCGCGGTGACCGACGACCTGCTGTGGATCGTGGAGCGCGACAATCACCGCGTGCAGGTACTGCGCCTGCCGGACTTCGCGCCGCTGGCGACGTTCGCGGCGGACGACCTGCGCAAGCCTTACGGGCTGTGGGTCGACCGCCGTGCCGATGGCTACAGCGTCTACGTCACTGACTCCTGGGACAACGGCGAGGATGCACAGGGGCGCGACATCCTGCCGCCGCTGGCCGAGCTGGACAAGCGCGTGCGCCAGTATCACGTGACCCGCAATGGTGAGAAGGTCGACGCGAAGCTGGTGGCCAGCATCGGCGATACCACCGAGACTGGTGCGCTGCGCGTGGTCGAGTCGATCTGGGGCGATCCCGAGAACGACCGCCTGCTGATCGCCGAAGAGGACGAGAGCTACGCCAGCGAGTTCAAGGTCTACACCCTCGCGGGCCGCTTCACCGGCACCACCTTCGGCCGCGACGTGTTCAAGGCACAGGCCGAAGGCGTGGCCCTGCGCACCTGCGGCAAGGATGGCTGGTGGATCACCACCGAACAGGGCAAGCAGCGCAGCGTGTTCCATCTGTTCGACCGGCACACGCTGAAGCCGGTCGGCGCGTTCCAGGGCAATACCGTGGCCAACACCGATGGCATCTGGATGATGCAGCAAGCCAGCACGCGCTTCCCGCACGGTGCGCTGTATGCCGTGCATGACGACCAGGGCGTGGTGGCGTTCGACTGGGAGAGCATCGCCAAGCAACTGGCGTTGCCGCTGGAGTGTGGCGCATGAGCCGGCAGCGCGTGATGCGCACGCTGGCCCTGGGCCTGCTGCTGGCGCTGCCGTCGCTGTCGTTCGCGGCGGCTGAACCGAATACCCAGGTGCCGGCAGGTAGCCGCCACTACGCAGCGACGACGGTGCCGGACCGCATCGTCGCCTCGCCGGCGGTCGATCCCAGCCATGGGTTCGCAGTGGCCTGGCGCACCGATGGCAGCGTGCAGGCGCCGCTGCTGGAGATCGCAATGGCCGCAGATTCGCCGGCCATCGAAGGCATCCGCCAGGTTCGTGCGACGACCCGCGCGCTGCAGACCGAGAACGGCCTGTCGCACCACCATCGTGCAGATATCGATGGCCTGCAGCCGGATACCCAGTACGTCTACCGTGTGCAGGGAAACGGCAGTTGGAGTGCATGGAACCAGCTGCGCACGCTGGCTGCCGCCGACCAGCCGCTGACCCTGCTTTACTTCGGCGATACCCAGAACAAGAACGTCAGCCATGTCAGTCGCGTGGTGCGTGCTGCGCAGAAGGCCGCACCGCAGGCACGCATGAGCCTGTTTGCCGGCGACCTGGTCAGCGGCGGCGACAACATGGATGACAGCGAGTGGGGCGAATGGTTTGCCGCCGTCGGCTGGCTGGCGCAGGAAACGTTCGTGGCGCCGGCCATAGGCAATCATGAGTACTTCGAGGAATTCGAGGACACCCCGCAGGAGCGCCGCGTGCTGGGCCGCCACTGGCCGGTCACGTTCGCGTTGCCGGGCAATGGTGCCAGCGCTGCGCAGCAGAGCAGCTACTGGTTCGATGCGCAGGGCGTGCGCGTGGCCGTGGTAGACGGCACATCGGCACTCGACCTCGGCACCGCTACGGCACAGGCACAATGGCTGGACAAGGTGCTGACCGGCAATCCGCAGCCGTGGACCATCGTGTTGCTGCACCAGCCGTTCTACTCGCCGCGCGAAGGGCGCGAGAACGCCGCGTTGCGTGACGCGCTGTTGCCGGTGGTACGCCGCCACAACGTCGATCTGGTGCTGCAGGGCCACGACCACACCTATGGCCGCCGTGGCGAAGGGCAGGCCGCAACGCCGCAGTACGTGGTGACTGTAGCCGGACCGAAACAGTACCGCGTGTCCGATGAAGCGCGCAGGACGATGAACCCAGTGGCCGAAGACACCCAGTTGTTCCAGGTGTTGAACATCGACCCGCAGCGCCTGCGTTATGAAGCGCGCACCGTGACCGGCCGTCTCTACGATGCCTTCGAACTGCGCCGCGATGCCAAGGGGGGGAAACAGCGCATGGAGCTGACCGAAGGCCGCATCACGCAGCGTGGCTGCCCGCGTGCGCAGACTGCCAAGGGCCGCGCCGATCGCTGCTGGGAATGAGGAGATCCAGATGAAAACCGTACGCCGTCTTGTCCCCATGGCTGCCATCGGCGGGGCCCTGCTCCTGCTCGCGACAGCGGTGACCGCTGCCGATACCGTGCTGCATCCGTTCCTGGTGGCCCAACCAAGGGAAGCCCCGCAGGAAGTGAATCTGGCGGTGGAGATTCCGGCCGGCAGCTTCACCAAGTACGAGATCAAGGAAGACGGCCTGGTGCATGTGGACCGCTTCCAGTCGATGCCGGTCGCCTATCCGGCCAACTACGGTTCGATGCCGCGCACGTTGGCTGGCGACAACGATCCGCTGGACGCGCTGGTGCTGACCCGTGAACCCCTGCATCCGGGCGTGATCGTACGCTTCCGGCCGATCGGCTACCTGAAGATGATCGACGGCGGCGAGCATGACGAGAAGATCATCGGCGTACCGACCGACAAGGTTGACCCGACCTACGCCAACATCCGCGACCTGGCCGATCTGCCGGAGATCGAAAGACAGCGCATCGAAGCGTTCTTCCGGGTCTACAAGGACCTGCCGGCCGGGCGCAACCGGGTCCAGCTCAACGGTTGGGGCAACGCCGCCGAGGCGCGGGCGCTGATCAGCGAAACGATGAAGCGCTTCGAAAGGTAGATCCACGCCATGCGTGGATTCAGTCCAGCAACGTCTCGATGAACGATTCGGCCTGCAGGCGGTCGCCCAGTACCCGGGCCACCGCCTGTCCGGCTGCCTCCTGGTGTTCAGCGCGGATGCCGCCATCGTCATCGTCGTTGTAGAGGTCATCGCCGGCATCGAGGTACACCGTGCCCGCTGCAGCCAGAGCCGCCATCAGGGTCGGCACGTCGGCAGTCATTTCGACGGCATCCAGCAGGCCGGCACCGTGATGGCTGAACAGCACACGGCCGTCGTCCAGATCGAGGATGAACGGATCAGCGCTGCGATCGGCAATCACCAGCCAGTTCGAGGGCCAGTCGTTGATCCGTTCGCCGCTGATGCCATGCCATCGATAGCCGGCCTGATGGCTCCACAGGCGTTTCAGCGGCGGTATCCAGACATCAAGGCCGGGAACGGTGATGCCGGCGGTGCCTACCCGGGCATTGATCTCTTCGCCCAGCGGCCCGACCTGCGCGTAGAAGCGTGCCAGTACCGGGGGCAGCGGGAACGGGCCCTGCCAGTCACGCTCGTGCTGGGCGTGCAGCAGCCCGAAGCGGGCGAATGAGGCGTGCAGATCATCCATGTCAGAGTCCAACGGGCAGCGGCCATGCAGCCTAGCAGACGGCGTCTGCGCGCATCGCCTTCACCACCGCTGGCTATCATGGCCGCCTTCCACAAAGAAGGCATTGCCTGTGTCGGTAGCGTTGGTATGGTTCCGTCGTGATCTGCGGCTGCAGGACAATCCGGCCCTGCAGGCCGCGCTGGACGCGGGCCACGATGTGGTGCCGGTCTACGTCCACGCGCCGCACGAGGAGGGCGAGTGGGTGCCGGGTCCTGCCTCCGATGCGTGGCGCCACCGTTCACTGACCGCGCTGGATGCGGACCTGCGCGCGCGCGGCTCGTCGCTGGTGCTGCGCAGTGGTGACAGCCTGCCGGCCCTGCAGTTGCTGATCGAGCAGACCGGCGCCGAGGCGGTGTACTGGAACCGCAAGTACGAGCCGGTTACCCAGCCTCGCGACGCTACCATCAAGCGCACGCTGCGCGAGCAGGGCGTCGACGCGCAGAGCTGCAATGGCAGCCTGTTGTTCGAGCCCTGGGACATCGCCACCCAGCAGGGACAGCCGTACAAGGTGTTCACGCCTTACTGGCGCAACGTGCTCAGTCATTGGCGCCTGCCGGCACTGCAGGCCGCACCGGAGGCACTGGCGCCGCACGCGGTCGACAGCCTCGCACTTGATGATCTCCAGCTTGCACCGACGCTGGATTGGGATACCGGCTTCTGGGAGTACTGGCAGCCGGGTGAAGCCGGTGCGCTGGAGGCGCTGTCGGTGTTCGAGGACGGCGCCTTGCGCGGTTACCGCGAGCAGCGTGACCTGCCGGACCGCGTGGGCACCTCGCGGCTGTCGCCGCACCTGCATTTCGGTGAGATCGCACCCTGGCGCATCGCGCATGCGCTGGAAAGACTGCGCAGTGCCGGCACCGATGCCGACATCGACGGCTATCTGCGGCAACTGGGCTGGCGTGATTTCGCCTACCACCTGTTGCATCACTTTCCGAAGACGCCCACGGACAACCTCAATCCGCGTTTCGACCGCTTCCCCTGGGCGGCACCGACTGCAGCGCAACTGCACGACTGGCAGCGCGGCAACACCGGCGTGCCGATCGTTGATGCCGGACTGCGCGAGCTGTGGCACACCGGCTACATGCATAACCGGGTGCGGATGATCGTGGCCAGCTACCTGTGCAAGCACCTCCGCGCGCACTGGCTGCATGGCGCGCGCTGGTTCTGGGACACCCTCGTCGATGCCGACCTGGCCAACAACACGATGGGCTGGCAATGGGTGGCCGGGACCGGCGCCGATGCCGCGCCGTACTTCCGGGTGTTCAACCCGGTCACCCAGGCCGAGAAGTTCGATCCGCAGGCCCGCTACATCAGCCGCTGGGTGCCCGAGCTGGCGGCACTGCCGGTGAAGGCGCGGTTTGCGCCGTGGCAGCATCCCCTGCTCCTGGCAGCACACGCGCCTGACTATCCACGCACGCCGATGGTGGACCTGGCTGAGGGCCGCGACGCTGCGCTGGCGGCATACCGCCAGTCGGGGGCGGGGTAAAGGGTGACCCGAGCGATCCGGTCAGTTAGCTGAACGCGGCCCTGTCGGCGCACCGGATCATCATCCCGACATCGCATTCGGCTGTTTATCCTCTCTGCGCCCGCAAGCCGCCGGCCGACCGGAAACCAAGGAGAACCTCATGATCCGCAACACCACCCGCAACGTCGCACTGGCCCTGATGAGTGCGGCCGTCCTGTCGGCCTGCGCCACCGGCGGCTCCTATGTGCAGAGTGACCAGTACGGCAACCCGACCGAACAGCAGAACCGGACCGGCCGCAACGCGCTGATCGGTACGGCCATCGGCGTGGCGGCCGGCCTGCTGACCGGCGACAGTGCTACCGAGCGGCGCCAGCACGCGCTGATCGGTGCCGGTATCGGCGCACTCAGCGGTGCCGCCGTCGGCCAGTACCAGGATCGCCAGGAACGTGCACTGCGCGAGCGCACCGCCAACACCGGCATCGATGTGCAGCGCCAGGGCGACAACATCATGCTGAACCTGCCGGACGGCATCACCTTCGACTTCGGCAAGGCGACCCTGAAGCCGCAGTTCTATGGCTCGCTCAACGGCGTGGCCGGTACGCTGCGTGAGTACAACCAGACCATGATCGAGGTGGTTGGCCACACCGACAGCATCGGCAGCGACGCAGTCAACAATCGCCTGTCGAAGGAACGCGCCGACTCGGTCGCGCAGTACCTGATCGGCCAGGGCGTGCAGAGCGTGCGTATCGAAACGCTGGGCGCCGGCAAGGCGTACCCGATTGCCGACAACAGCACCGATGCCGGCCGCGCCAAGAACCGCCGCGTCGAGATTCGCGTGATTCCGCTCAAGCAATAACGCGTAGCGTTACTGCTTGAGCCGGTCCGGCCATCGGCCGGAGCGAAAATGCCGCCCTTGCAGGCGGCATTTTTGTGGGTGCCGAGCGTTGCTCGGCACACCGACAGCGTTCCCGTTCGCGGCTTCTCCGAAGCCTCCACAAAATACGGCTACGCCGC